>JAILOA010000436.1 GCA_024691065.1 Lachnospiraceae bacterium
GTGGTTATAATGCCCCGGTAGATACTAACGGATACTTAGAGAATGATGAAGTAGTTATTCAATTCAGTGAAGAATTTAGAAATTCAAAGCCGGGATATCACTTTGGAGGATGGTCAACAAATAAGAATGCTACATATGAAGATGTCTTTGCTGCATGGTCTTATGATAATCGCATGTATGAAGATGAAGACGGATATGTTTACACTTGTGGTAATCCGCTTACTGAAATAGTTGACAAACTAGATCCTGAGCATACAACATATTATGCAATTTGGACTCCGAACATTTACCATGTTGTGTATTTTTATAATAATGACAATGATTTAGATTTGTGGACAGTAGATTATATGGCTTATCCGAATCTTCAGGTAATTGTTCTGGATGAAGATGAAATTACTGAAGATACAATACTCAAACGTTATATTTCAGATGAACCATACGTATTAAATGATGGAAACAGACCTATAGAAAAAGAAGTTGAAGGTCAAACCGTAGAAGCAACAGAGACCATTTCACGTACCGGTTACAGATTCACAGGATGGTCACTTGCAGATGATAGCTCAGTACCGGAATATATGCCTGGTGACGTGCTTAATGATGCATTTTCAACAGAGTTTGGTGTTATATTCCTTTACGCTACATGGGAAGCAGAAGATTATACAATTAAGTATGATAAGAATGCGCCTGTTACAGGTAGTGCAACAGAAGTTGAAGTAAGCGGCGAGATGCCGAATCAGTCAATAACATACGATAATAGTGACAATCTTATTTCAAACGCATTTACAACAGATGCTTATGTATTTGAAGGATGGGCACTTGAGGAAGATGCAACAGAGGCAACTTATACAGATGGTCAGCTTGTTGATTTCGGTGAACTTGTAAATGATGCAATTGAAGCTAAGAAAGTTAACGAAGACAAAGAAATTACACTTTATGCCGTATGGTCATACGATACGGTTGAGCAGGCTAGAATTGAAGCTAAGAATACACTTGAAGGATTTGATTATCTTGACAACGATCTTGATGGTGAGAAGAAGCAGTTCCCTGATAGCTTCAAGGTAGCAGAACAGCTTGAAATCAAAGATATAATTAATGAATACTTTGATAAGTTTGATGCAGCTGAATCTGAAGATGAAGTAGAAGATCTTTTAGAAGAAGCTATAGATAAGATTAATGATGTTAAGACAATTCTTGATCTTAAGCTCGAAGCAAATGAAGCCGGACTTGCAATGGCTCAGGATGTTGCTCTTGAGAGAATCGAAGATCTCGTAGATGCATTATCAATCGAGGATTATGATGATGAAACACTTGAGGATGAAGTTGCAGAGATAGTATCTAAGGCAGCAGTAGACATTAACGATGTTGAGCTCTCAGATCCAAATTATGTTGAAAAGGCACTTACAGATGCAACAGCTACAGTAGATGAGTTATTTACAGAGGCTAAGCAGGACATCAAGGCAGCAGTCAGTGCAGCTAAGGACAGAGCTGATTTAGAAAGTGTTAAGAAATATGTATTAATCAGACTTGTAGATTATTCTGAATATGTTATTGAAGAATATCCTGCAACAGAAGAAAATGTAACCGGTGTTATTACAAACGCTGAAAGAGCAATTAATGGCGTAACTATCGGAACAGATGAAGGTCAGTTTGAAACTCTTAATGCTGCTACTACAGAAGTATATAGATTATATGATCAGTACATGGAAGACTTAAAATCTATAGCTAATGAAGCAGCTGAAGCAAGACTTGCAAAGGCAAAGAATAATGCTATCGCAGATCTCAATGCTTATGGAGTAGAGAAGAATAGCACAGATTATTCAATAACCGATAGAGAGACAATTGATGCTACAATAGCAGCAGGAGTTGCATCTATCGCAGCAGTAACAATACTTGAAAGAGTAGATGCTACTTACGTAGATGCCAAGAGAGCAATTGATGCAGATGTAGCAGTTGCAGAGGATAACTTAAATGCAGTTAATGCAGCTAAGGGTAACTACAAGAACAGAATTATAAATTATGTAGAAGACCAGAATATTGATGACTTATTTGTTGATGAATCTGATTATGCCGGAGCTATTGTAGGTATTAAGGAAACAGCAGTAGCAAGCATCAGTGCAATTTACATTAAGAATTATGAAGATTCGGAAACATCAGAAGCTAAAGTTTTAGCAATTAAAGATATTGCAAGTATTTATAATAATGCTAAGAATGCTATTGATGCTGAAGTTGATAAAGCCAACTTAGCGGAAATCAAGGATGAATTACTTAGTGATGTTACAAGCGAGGGAAATTATATCATTGATAAATACAGCGTATATGATTACATTAGTTTTAATGATAAGAATATTGCTGAAGTAACAGAGGAGTATATTAATACTCTCCTGGACAATATGGAAAGCTCTCTTGCCAACATAGTAGTAGATAATGAAACATCATATAAGGAAGCAACAAAGGACGCATATAATATCTATTATTATATAACCGCTTATATGAAATCTATTGATGAGCTTATGGCAATCGAAGTAGAAATATATGAAGCAACAATAGAAATTCAGGAATATGCCGAGTCAGTTAAGTCAGATGAATATGCCAAGGCAGATAATGCATCAATTGATGCGGCAACCAAGGCAGGCATCGAATCACTTAGAGAAGAGTTAGATGCAGATAATGTTAAGATTAACTTAGTAGATGCTAAGAGAGCAATTGATGCAATCGTAGCAGAAGCTGATAACAGAGTATCAGGACTTAATGCTAAGAAGGGTACTGCAATTAGCACACTTAAGTCAGTAGCAGCTAATATTATCAATAATAATGAAATCGAAAGTGAAAGAGTGATTGCAGCAGTAAATGATGCAGTAAATGAAGCAATCGAAGACATTATAGAAATCTCACTTGCTGATTATGATACAGAAACCGGTGAAGAAGCATTTACAGCAGCTAGAGAATATATTGATAAGATTGTAACAGATACTATTAATAGTGTAGTAGAAATAGCAGATAAATATGTAGAAGATGTTCTTGCATTTTTAAAGGCAATAACAATTGCAATAATTAAGCTTAATGCAGAAGCTGCACAGTCAGATGATTATGCTAAGGCTGATAATGATGCAATAGTTGCAGCATCAGATTCCGCTATAAGCTATATCAAAGATGCAACCGATAAAGATATTGTATTATCTGTTGCAGAGAGTGTAGATAACAATATTAATGATGCAGTAATCGTTGCAGATGCTAATGTAGCTAAACTTGATCAGGCTAAGAAAGATGCCAACGAAAGAATTGCTGATTATGCTGATATCCAGTTACCAATCAGTGATGAGTGCACAGCAGCTATTGAAAAAGCAGTTAATGATGCAGAAGCAGCAATCAATGAAATTACATTAAGCACATATAAGAATGACACAGCAGCCCAAGATATCGAAGCAGCTAAGGCTGATATTGAAACCATAGTTTCAAATACAAAGACCAAGATTAAGGGATTTGTAGATACAGCACTTGCTAAGGATCTTGCAGCAGCTAAGGAAGCAGCAGTTGAAACAGTTAAGCAGTATGCAGAAGACAATCAATCTACAGATTATGCTAAGGCAGACATCGCTGATATCAAAGCAGCA
>JAILOA010000438.1 GCA_024691065.1 Lachnospiraceae bacterium
TTCATCTCCGCTTCCGTTATCGGTTGATTCCGGCGATGCACTTTCATCAGGTTTAGCCGTTGCACGACCTGTATTACCGCCGTCCGATGGATTATCTGTATTATCCGGCTGTGCTGTCAAATCAGGATTACTGCTTTCTTCTGAAGAATTAGTACTTACAGGAGAAACAGTTCCATAAGGTGTAGCTGTTGCTTTATTTGGATTAGCTGTTGCACGACCGACCGCTGTCGGTGTAGGTGACTTGGTTACTGCTGCGCTGCTTGCTGTTGAAGTTGCAGTAGCTGTAGCTTTAGTTTCGGATGATGCTTTCTTCTTTACCGTAACTACACAACGGTACTTCTTCCCCTTATATATAGCTAAAATTGTAGCCTTTCCTGCTCTCTTTCCTACAATTCTAAGGTTTCTGTTTTTGGATTTGGAAATTTTGATTCTCTTCTTTCCCGATCTTACCTTCCATTTAACCCTTCCTCTGGCTCCTTTTAAAACTATCTTTACTCTTTTTCCAACCTTAACTGTTACTCTGGTACGGGAAAGTTTAACCCTTGCTTTAGCTGCATCAACCTTAGGTGTATAACCTGTTACCATCATTGATAATGCCAAAGCAGCTGCCAATACCTTTTTACTTCCACGCTTTACATCATTAAGTTTCATAACTACCTTCCTCTCTAAAAGCTTTTAATTTGTTGCCTGCAAACCGTTCCTGACAAATACCATTATAGCAGACATAACTTAAATATAATCTTTTTAAACCACAGATCTGTATAAAATACAAGAAAATATAATCGAAATCGATACATTATAAAGAGGACATTATATAGTCCGCTTCGTTTCTTACTTTTAATATGTAAAATACATCTATCGAATATGATAACAAATTTCATATATCAATACAAGTTATTTTATTTCAAAAAAGGAGTCAAAAAAAGAGGACGGTTATCCGTCCCCTTTAGTTGTTACATCTTAAAATACATCAAAACCCAGTCATGAAAAATCTATCACAAAAACGTTTAATGCCTTGATATAACTTCATTTGGTTTAATTGATTTGCAAGCAAATTAGCCAACCTTAACTACATTTGCAGCCTGTGGTCCTTTTTCTCCATCTACCACATCAAATTCAACGGCATCATTGTCATCAAGAACCTTGAAACCGTCCATCTGAAGAGCTGAGAAATGAACGAATACATCATTTCCTGCTTCATCTGAAATAAAACCATAACCTTTTTTTGCATTAAACCACTTTACTGTACCTTTCATTTTTTTGCCTCCTAAGCACAAATAATACTGTTGAGTAATACATCAACCACTATAAAATACCACAAAAATCACAATTAGTCAAGGAGAACTGTGTTCAGATATAAAAAAATGCTATATTTTATAGGCATTTATACTCCTAATCCCACACCCTCCGAAAATGAATATATTAACTTTTATTACCGTCTGTTTTTCTCTGAATTATCAACAAAATATCATTTATATTTTATCCTTAAAGCCATATAATTCGGGCATTTTACTGTTACAGGAATTATATCTCAAAAAAAAGTCAAAAAAACGCTTGCATTTTCTTTTTTAGTGTGTTAATATACTATTCGTTGCTGAAATGAAGCAACTTTATGGCCCCATGGTCAAGCGGTTAAGACATCGCCCTTTCACGGCGGTAACACGAGTTCGAATCTCGTTGGGGTCAATTTCATGTTATGTGATTTTATCATATAGCATTTTTTATTTCCAGCTGATTTTTTAATCAAGCTTGTATGGCGCAGTAGCCAAGCGGTAAGGCAATGGTCTGCAACACCAGTATGCGCCGGTTCAAATCCGGCCTGCGCCTTTAATTCTTAATTATTTTGCCGGTCCCTTTGAGGGGCTTTTATTTACAGGTAGTACTCCTTTCTGTGATTTGATTAATCAAATTGATTATATCCATAATTTTCACAAAGGAGTTATTTTTTAAATTTTTACTTGCTGCCATGGCTCAGTCGGTAGAGCGTCGCATTGGTAGTGCGGAGGTCACGGGTTCGATTCCCGTTGGCAGCTTTTATGCTGAAATAGCTCAGTTGGTAGAGCACTTCATTCGTAATGAAGGGGTCGTGGGTTCGAGCCCCATTTTCAGCTTACGGTTTGATTATATTCACGATTTTATATATCTCATTATTCAGTTTTGTTTTTTATCGTAATAAAGCCGGAAATCTGAAGCATTGCTTTCAAATTTCCGGCTTTTTTGTGTTTTAAATCATTAATCTTTAATCCTTAAAGGCCATTAATCTTAATATTATTAAACACTTTATTATACCGTAACCACGGCTATTGTATATTCTTGATATTTCCGTAACCACGGCTATTATATATTCTTGATATTTACGTAACCACGGCTATTATAAACCCTTGCCGACTCTACCGTTATACTCTTGCCTTACGCTTAGTCTTCTTCTCCCTTGACTCTAAGGATATCCCACTCTTCAACATTCTCCGAAAGCTTCACGCCGACATTTACACTTGGATGCGGACAATCAGACACTTCATTCTTATCGGCATCATACATACTGACAACCTTTGCGGTAAGATTCTCTCCCGAAGGCTTCATTATCTCGATCTCATCTCCGACCGCGAACTTATTCTTCTGTGTAAACCACGCAATTCCATCCGAATCAACCTCATTAATAATTCCAAGAAATACATAATTAATGACATAAGTATTATTATCATATATTTGTGCTTCATGTGTGGTCGGGCCATAGAAAAATCCCGTTGTATACTGTCTGTAGGTACATTTTGCTATCTCCTCCATATAGAAAGCTTTTCTTTCCTCATACTTCCCGGGAGACTCAAAATAATCATCAATTGCCATTCTATAGGTTCTCGCAACATCGGCTACATAAAGCGCGGTCTTCATACGCCCCTCAATTTTAAAGCTGTCTATACCTGCATCAATAAGCTCGGGTATATGCTCGATCATACATAAATCTTTTGAATTGAAAATGTATGTCCCGCGTTCATTTTCCTCTATCGGTAAATATTCTCCCGGTCTCTTCTCTTCGACTATGTAATACTTCCATCTGCAAGGATGCGTGCAGGCTCCCATATTGGCATCGCGTCCCGTAAAATAATGGCTGAGAAGACATCTTCCGCTGTGTGAAATGCACATAGCTCCATGAACAAATGTCTCTATCTCAAAATCCTCCGGAATATTTTGTCTTATCTCTTTTATTTCGGCAAGAGATAACTCTCTGGCACTAACTACACGGGTTGCACCCATATTTCTCCAGAAGTTATAGGTTTCATAATTTACATTATTTGCCTGCGTACTTATATGTATATCGATTTCAGGGCAAACCTCCTTTGCAGTCATAAATACTCCGGGATCCGATATAATAAGGGCATCAGGCCTGTTCTCTCCAAGTCCTGCAAGCTCCTTAAAGTATTCTCTGATACCTGCAAAATCCCTGTTATGGGCAGTAATATTTGCTGTCACATACACCTTAACATTTCTCTCATGGGCAAATTTAATTCCCTCCTGCATATCCTCAAGAGAGAAATTCTTTGCACGGGCTCTAAGCCCATACATGTCTCCACCTATATATACTGCATCCGCGCCATATAAAACTGCAATCTTTAAAACTTCAAGACTGCCCGCAGGCACCAATAACTCCGGTTTTCTTAACTTCATGTTAAACATCCTTTCGTAATTAACATACTTTTATTTAATACTTTTCTAATCATCAATTGTACACCGATTTATCGCAGACCGATACCCCCGGTAATTAATCGCATCCTGATTTCTGACCGACAAACTCATTCTGTCTGCTTATCGAATCCTAATTTCTAACCGACAGACTCATTCCGTCTGCTTATCGAATCCTGATTTCTAACCGACAAACTCATTCTGTCCGCTTATTGAATCCTAATTTCTAACCGACAGACTCATCCCGTCTCCTATCGGTAAAATGGTTGTTGTAAGCTCATTACTATGAGTTATCTCATACAAATATTCCCTCATCCTGCTATGAACCGTCCTGTCTCTGCGGTTTACATAATACCTTAAATTCACTATGTCCCCGTCATGCATTACATTATCCGTAATCAAAACCGCCTCGGGTTTCATAAGCTTAATTATATATGGTAAATAGCTTATATACTGGGCCTGTGCGGCATCCAAAAATATAAAATCAAAGCGCTCTTCCTCCCCGGAAAGTTTCTTTAACACTTCGCCGGCATCACCTTCAATAAGCTTTATCTTATCTTCCTTTTCAAATCTCTTAAAGTTTTCCCGCGCCTCCTTAATCCTTGCCTCTATAAGCTCAATTGTCGTAATATGTGCTCCTTCAGGCATATATTCACTCATAAACATAGAGGAAAAACCTATGGCCGTTCCAACCTCAAGAATCTCCACCGGTTTTTTAATAGTAAGCATAGTCTTTAAAAATGACTGCGAAGACTTCCTTATTACAGGAACCTTCGCAGCCATAGCATCCTCATAAATCTTATTCAAATATTCCGGAAGAGACCATGACAAATAATCAATATAATCTATGGTTCTTTCATCAACATTCATATAAACCTCTTATTGTAACATTCAACAAACAATAGATATCATTACATTTTTTTAATTGAACGTAACATTCAACAAACAATAACTATTATTGCAATAAAAATTAAATGTAACCTTCAACAAGCAATAACTATTATTGCAATAAAAATTGAATGTAACCTTCAACAAGCGTTAACTGTGATTTCAATTTTTACCCGTCAATAAATCCCAAATCCAGATTAACACTATCCATAAGCTTGTTTCTGATACGACGGATTTTTCTGACATATTTCATCTCGGCACTCAAAAATTCATTTGCAAGAGCATTTGAAAGAGTACTTGAAAATTCATCTCTCAATTTGTCATTCTCCTTGATATAATCAATATCATCCCTGAGAGAATTCTCAAGATTCCTGCGTCTGAATTCCTTAATTTGATTATAAAGCTCCGGATTATTCTTAATCTCCGAAAGTGCCGATATATATTGAATATACTCAGGCCCACTTTTTATCGAATTTATAAGTTCATCTAAAATAATATCTGTCTCGTCTATCTCTTTCACAATTCCTCACAATCCGAAAGAAATGCCTATATAAGATATAAATACATCCCTTCCAATACAATCTAAGATTATCCGGCATTAATACATATAAAGCCTCAGCTAAATACGGATACCATAAATTGCTTAAATCTAAAAGCTTTTGATTCTTATGGATATTCAGTATCCCAAATCAAGAATCAACTTCCATAATAATCGGTAAAATCATAGGATTTCTACGCATCTTCTTCCAGAGGAAGTCACTGAGTGAATCCTTAATTTCCATCTTAATTCTTGACCAATCGGTAACACTATTGTCAAGACAACGCTCAAGTGCCGAATAAACAACACCTTTTGCCTCATCCATCAAGTACTCTGACTCACGAACGTATACAAAACCTCTTGATACAATGTCCGGTCCGGCAAGAACCCTGTTTGTAAACTTCTCAAGTGTTATAACAATTATAATGAGACCATTTTCCGATAAGTGCTGTCTGTCACGGAGTACTATATTACCTACATCTCCGACTCCAAGACCATCAACCATGATTCCCTGAGCCTGAACCTTACCAACGAGAGCTGCATGGAACTCATCAATCTCAAGCACATCACCGCATGTAAGAATAAGTACATTATCTTTAGGAATCCCCATCTCACGTGCAAGTTCGGCATGACCGACGAGATGTCTGTACTCGCCATGCACCGGTATAGCATACTGTGGCTTAACCAGGCAGTACATAAGCTTTATCTCTTCAGAAGAAGCATGTCCGGAAACGTGGGCATTCTGAATAATAACCTTAGCTCCGTGAGCAGAAAGCTCATTAATAACCTTAGCAACCGACTTCTCGTTACCAGGTATAGGATGGGAACTAAAGATAACCGTATCTCCCGGATCAATAGAAACCATCTTATGAATGTTTGCAGCCATTCTGGAAAGAGCTGCCATTGATTCACCCTGGCTTCCGGTCGTGATAAGCACGATTTTCTCCGGCGGATAATTATTCATCTGTTCCATCTCTATAAATGTACCCTCAGGTGCTTCTATATAACCAAGTTCTGTAGCGGTGGAGATAACATTTACCATGCTTCGTCCCTCTACTACAACCTTTCTTCCATACTTAACCGCAGAATTTACTATCTGCTGTACACGGTCTACATTTGATGCAAATGTAGCAACTATAATTCTATGATCTACATTCTCCGCAAACATATTATCAAATGCTTTTCCAACCGTACGTTCTGACATAGTATACCCTTCACGAAGGACATTGGTACTGTCGCACATAAGAGCAAGTACGCCACGCTTTCCAAGCTCTGCAAAACGCTGTAAATCAAGCGGTTCACCTTTTACAGGTGTAAAGTCAACCTTAAAGTCACCTGTATGTACGATAACACCGACAGGTGTAAATATCGCAAGCGCTGCAGAATCGGAAATACTATGGTTGGTTCTGATATATTCAATTCTGAAATCTCCTAATTGAATTGTCTGACCGTAAGATACAATCTTTCTTCTGATCGGTTGAGGCATAGTATGCTCTTTTAACTTATTATCAATAAGTCCCATTGTAAGCTTTGTGGCAAAAATAGGAGCATTTACCTCCTTCAAAACATAAGGTATGGAACCGATATGATCTTCATGACCATGTGTAATTACAAATCCCTTTACTTTTTCCCTATTATCCTTTAAGTAAGAAATATCAGGAATAACCAAATCTACACCAAGCATATCATCGTCAGGGAAGGATAATCCGCAATCGACAACAATAATTGAATCTCCGTATTCAAAAGCTGTGATATTCATACCAATCTGCTCTAAACCACCGAGTGGTATGATTTTAAGGCCATGTCCGACAAGCTCGGAAGCCTTACGTCCCTCAGGATTTGAAAGCATACTTACAGAACTTTCAATAAGCCCCGAACCCTCGCTTCCTCTTAGCAAAAGCTTCTCAATGTCTGCTCCTGAAATATTATTAGGAATTATAGGCGTTTCCTCAACCTCTATGGTCTTGAGCTCAACAACCTCTTCTTCACGAACTTCAGTTGTCTTGGTAGCCGTCTTTTCCGTATCTACAGTTTTAGCCTTAGGCGGTCTGCCCGGTCTTCTTTTAACTACAGGCTGTTCTACCGGTTGCTCTACAACCTCAGCCTCAGTACCCTCTGCTTCTTTTTTCTTCGTTCTTGGCACTGTTCTATTCCTTTCTGTGCTAAATTAATTGTCAACTATAAATATAAATCTAATCAGGACTCACCATCAAGAAAAGCTTAATTTTCGTGAAAAGCTTGCTTTTTTGCAACGCTTGAAAGTCCCGTCCTCAATATAGGCACATTTCCATATATAAACCTATATACTATATATACATCCCATCCCGGAATATATATTATTCATCATCCGTATCGATATTTACTTCCGCATCATCCATAAGCTCGGCAAATACCCTTGTAATAGCCTCGACTTCATCCTCGTCCTCTACCATCTCACAGGTAGCTTCTTCATCATCCGAATCGGTAATCTTAAGAATAAAGCACTCAACTTCCTTT
>JAILOA010000443.1 GCA_024691065.1 Lachnospiraceae bacterium
TCGTCCTTACCGAGCTCTTTCGCAACCTCATAAGCATAATTGCTAACCATTATCCCATGGCACATTTCCTTATAAGCACTGTGTTTGGCTTCCATCGACACATTTTGAATTCCCTCTATCTGTGTCTCTAAATAGTCTCCATTCAATACCTGTTTCTCCTCTATATGATTGGCAACCTTCCGTCAAAACGCTGCCAATCCCCCACAAATCAAGGCCTACAACTCTAAGCCCTTCCTATTAATCATTTCATCTGTTCGTTCAATGTAGTCTTTCAGACTCTTAACATTCTCAACTCTTCTCACCGTATTTGAAACCTTATCATAAAGCTTTGTAGATGCACCCGCACCCGCCGATATAATAGACTGCTTTTCTTCCATCATTAAAATATTGTAAATGCATTCAAAGCCTTCCATACAAAAGCCTACATTGTCCTGCGCAGAACTTCCGAAATGCGTATCCGCATTCTTCTGCCTGTACATATAATACGGAAAATATTGATTTTTCGGCAACTCCTCTTCCGTGAGTGACAGCATTTCATCCATACCTTTGCCGCGATTGTAGTAATAATCGGTACTTTTAACCTTAAGTGCCTCTTCCTCAAGCAAGGTCCTCATAGCACCCGCTCTCTTTACCACAAGAGAATGTACCGTTATATTTTCAGGCCCGAGATTTATTATCTCATTCAAAGATTTTGTGAAGTCCGATACATTTTCACCCAAAAGACCTGCAATTAAATCCGTATTAATATTATCATGTCCTTCTTCTCTTGCTATTTGAAACATTTCCAGAAACTCCCCCACACTATGGGTTCTTCCGTTTCTCTTTAATGTTGAATCATTCATGGTCTGCGGATTAAGTGAAATCCTGGACACCCCGAATTCCTTCATAATTCTTAGCTTCTCTCTCGAAAGACAATCAACTCTTCCGGCTTCCACCGTATATTCAATTGTATTCTTAACTATAAAATTATCATCTATTGCCTTTAGAACCCTGTAGAGTTCATCTTCCGGAAGAGCTCCCGGTGTACCGCCGCCTATGTAAATCGTGAGCGGTATATTGCCGTAATTTGCGCTTATAAATTTTATTTCCTTAATAAGCGAATCCACATACGGCTTTATGTAATTCGCATACGTGCCTGTCGGATATGACGTAAAAGAGCAATATAGACAGGTACTCGGACAAAATGGAATGCCCACATAAAGGCTGTAGGAATCCTTTATTCTTTCGATTCCGATGCGCTCCACAACGCTTTTTTCCCTGCCGGCAACCTCAAGCGCAAGTCTCGCTTTCAGAGGTTCAACATAGTATTCCTCTAAAAGTATATCATAAGCTATTTTGGGATTTTTAACAATCTTTTTATTGATTAAATTTGATAAATTTTTTGCATTTTTTTCAGCCAAAAGATTTTCGGGATTATTTTCGTGGTTACCTGCATTTGTATCAGATGATAAAAATGTAGTATTCTCCAGTAAATCATAGGCAACTTTCGACGGTCTGACCCCTGTAAGAGTCCCCCATGCCGGCCTTCTGATTTTGATATGGGCTTCACTTAAATCCCCGAACGCCTGCATACCGTCCTCCAGCGCCATAACACTATCAAATATAAGCCTCTTCACGGCATTTTTATAATAAAGCCTGTCCTTATTTTTAATCTTTTTATCAAGCTTATGCCAGTTTCCGGGCTTAATATCCACGCTCTCTTTAAGTTCAGAGCAAAGTATCTCCCCCCTATAGGTTTTAACACTGACTCTTGTATCCTCTAAGCTAACAAAAAGTGTGGCTGCTTCCGATAAAGCCGCTTCCACACCTTTTTTTATTAAAACCTTTTCTTCCGGACACATGTTCTTAACCAAAGCATTGATTTCATAATCAAAATCAACCTCTGACATGTATATAACTATCATTCCAAACTTCCTTAAATTACGAGTCTGCACCCGGGCATAAATCCAAATTGAATATTTAAGTCCGCCCGGACAGCAATTCATTTCTATCTGCTTATCTATTTCATATCACGGTTTGCCTTAAGAAAGTATCACAGCAATCCTTTCAAACACCTTACCGAAGCAAATCCATGCCATCCCTCTGCTCTATCATACCGCAAACCAATTATAGTTTAATACATATTCACAATATTAAATTTCTTCTCGAACCCAATACTCGTTTCCGAATCATGTCCCGGATAAACGATGGTATTATCAGGCAGAATAAACAACTTATTCTTAATCGAAGCTATCAAATCCCTCTCGCTTCCGCCTATGAAATCCGTTCTTCCATGTGATTGATAGAACAATGTATCGCCCGCAAACAGCAGATTTTCCGCCTCAAAATAGAAGCACATACCTCCCGGCGTATGTCCCGGTGTTTCGATACATTTTATTTTCTGTCCCAACATTTCAATTATCTCATCATCCTTAAGATATACGTCAGCATTGACTTCATAACGCTCACGTAAAAAATCATAGGACATATTATAGTTCGCATTTGTAAGATATTTCTTATCTCCTTCGGGAGCATATATCTTAATTCCGTACCTTGCCCTGATTTCATTAGATGCCTGAATGTGATCAAAGTGACCGTGAGTTATAAATATTGCTACCGGCTTAAAGCCTTGCTGATTAACAACACCCGCAATCCTGTTCTCATCATACCCCGGGTCAATTATTATGCATTCCCCGGTTTTCTTATCAGCCACAATATAACAGTTGGTATATATAGGTCCTACAGTACATGAATATACCTTAAGCATTGATTCTTCTCTTGCGCTCATAGCACCATCCTTCCCCTGATTATGACCTGTTTCTGTCTACACTCTTCACACCCTCAACCTGTCTAAGCTTTGCAGATAAATCCCTGATTGCATCCACATCATTAATTGTAAAGCTTATCTTGAGAGTTGCCATTCCCTTTCTGTTAACACTTGTATTTATGGAAATAATATTTACATCATTTTCCGTAAATACCTTTGCAATATCCATTACAAGACCACGTCTGTCAACGGAGTAAACCAAAATCTCAGAACGATAAAGTTCAGTTTTCTTCTTATCTTCGGATACCATCCACTCTGCGGAAATAATCCTTTGTCTCTCAATATCTGTGAGATTCATAAGATTTATACAATCGGTTCTGTGAATGGATACACCTCTACCACGGGTAACATATCCAACGATTTCATCTCCCGGAACCGGTGAACAGCACTTCGAAAAACGAACACTGACATCATCCAGACCCGCTACAACTATGCCGCTTTTGGATTTAATAATAGCCTTTTGAACGTTCTGATTCTCAGGTTTATTATCTACCGCAGCGAGAATATCCTCGTCGGTAACCCTCTTTTTATTCTTTTTATCATACTCAAACTGAAGTCTCGTAACAACCTGGCCTTCCTTAAGTCCACCATGTCCAACAGCCGCAAGCACACTGTTCCAGTCCTTAAGTCCATAACGCTTCTGAACCGGCTCCATATACTCACTCTTCAAAAGCAAAGAGAGATTAATATTTCGCGTCTTGGCATAATTTATGAGTTGATCCTTACCTTTGTTAATGTTTTCTTCTTTATTCTGAGCCCTGAACCATTGATTAATCTTATTCTTTGCCTGAGAACTCTTAACAAGATTAAGCCAGTCACGACTCGGTCCTTTCGTATTCTGAGAAGTAATTATCTCAATACGGTCGCCATTCTGAATCCTGTAATCAATATTAACTAGATTACCGTTTACCCTGGCTCCAACCATCCTGTTTCCAATAGCAGAATGTACCGCATAAGCAAAGTCTATAGGCGTGGAATTAACCGGAAGGTTCTTAACATCACCATCCCTTGTGAAGCAATAAACATAATCAGCAAAGAGGTCTAAGTCGCTCTTTAAAAGTTCCAAAAACTCCTTATTATCTGACATATCCTTCTGCCATTCAAGAATCTTACGAAGCCAGGCCATCTTCTCTTCTTCGGCTTCAGCAGTTGTCTCACCATACTGGTTTGCTTTATATTTCCAATGTGCAGCAATACCGAATTCAGCGGTCTGATGCATTTCCTTGGTTCTAATCTGAATCTCGAACGGCTTTCCGTTCGGGCCGATTACCGTGGTATGCAGTGACTGGTAATTATTCGGTCTCGGCATGGTTATATAATCCTTAAAACGCCCCGGAATCGGCTTATATATCTTATGAACTATTCCAAGTGCCGTATAACAATCGATTTCCTCATCCACGATTATACGAACCGCAAATAAATCATATATCTGATCCAGCTTTTTATTTTGGGTAACCATCTTCTTATATATACTGAAAAGATGCTTTGCCCTGCCGTTAATTATAGCCTTTATGTGAGCGCCGTAAATTCCTGCGCGGACCTCATCAATAATAGACTTTATAATCTCATTTCTTCTTTCGCTGTCCTCTTCAAGCTCTCTTGTAAGATTTGCATACATCTCAGGTTCAAGATACATAAAAGCCAGATTATCAAGCTCTACCTTCATCTTGGATATACCCAGACGATCTGCTATCGGAGCATATATCTCAATAGTTTCCCTTGATTTTTCCTTTTGTTTTTCAGGAGTTTGAAACTGCATAGTCCTCTGATTATGCAAACGGTCTGCAAGCTTAATGATTATAACTCGAATATCCTTTGCCATTGCAAGAAACATTTTTCTGAGATTCTCCGCCTGAACCTCTACCTTATCGGCTACATAGTTAATCTGAGTGAGCTTTGTAACACCATCCACGAGAAGTGATACTTCTTCGCCGAATTCTCTTGTTACGTCCTCACTGGTCATATCAGTATCCTCAACGACATCGTGAAGCATACCTGCCAAAATGGTTTCCAAGTCCATCTTTAGCTCGGCAAGAATTATACATACGCAAACAGGATGTATAATATAAGGTTCTCCTGACTTTCTCCTCTGATCCTTATGTGCATCCTTTGCGGTCTGATATGCTTTTCTCACAATTGATAAATCATCGGAGGGATGATATGCATCAATCATCTCGATAAGTCGGTCAAACAGTTCATCAGGGTCCTTAAAATTGTTGGAATCCCTACTGGTCGCCAACTCACCATTATCAATTACATACTCGAAATTTTCCTGAATATCCATAAGATCACCACCTATTCGGGTTCAATAGCCATCAACATCTCATTTAGCTCATCATAGTTCTCGTTAGTAATAATTTCATCAAAATATGAATCATTAATAAGCTCTTCTAACTCATCCCACACATACTCTGACTTCTTTTCCGAAAGTTTCCTTACTTCTTTTTTCAGTGAATTATAATCCCACATAACTGCCTTTCATCTTACAATAATCATTATAGTTTCTGATTAAGCATAAGACCGATAATCCTGTGTCCCATACTCTTCTGACCGGCACTGCAATAAAAGAAATCCTTTAAAGCCTCTCTTTCATTTTCCTGATATTTTCTTCCTCTTTCGTCACATTCCTCAAGGGCACCCATAAGCTCATCAAAATTATAAGCTTTATCTCCCGGAGTAACGCTTTCATAAGGGAAATACATACCCCTGTCATTCTTTATATAATCATCATAATCATAACAATAAAAAATAACAGGCTTATCTAACAACAAATAATCGATATAAATGCTTGAATAATCTGTAATTAACATCTCACATTCCATGCAAAGCCTTTGAATATCGTAATCTCCGGCTGTTATATCAATTATTCTATCGTACTTTTCAAGTACTTCTGTCTCATCTTCATCCTTATGATAAAAATGTTTTTTTACCATAAAGTAGTAGTCTCTATTTTCTAAGAATTTATTTAATCTGTCAAGGTCAAATATTGATTTTAAGTCAAATTTTATATTTCCTTCTCTTCTATGGGTAGGACAATACAATATCACCCTCTTACCCTTGAAATAAGGTTTTGGCTTATTTTCCCCGAAAAACACGTCATTTCTTGGCTGTCCCAATGTAATAATGTATTTATCTTCTTTTCTGAAAGCACTTTTATAAATCTCCCTGAAATTCTCGCTTGGAGCAAAATAATATATCTTACTAAGCGGAGCATATTTAAAAAAGCGTTTTACTCTTTGCTTTAAGCTATCATGATTCTTATCCAAATCATTATCAAATGCTATCTTCTTAAGTGGTATACCATGCCACAAATCAAGTATTACAGCACCTCCGAGGTATGTATGTTCCAAATCGGATATACCGTTGGATATTACCGCATAACCGGCCTTCTGCTGATATTTCCTAGCCTTTTTTGTGCCCCAGAGCTCACATTTAAGTCCCAGTTTTTTTACCTGCTTATAAACCTTCTTGCTTTTTGTAATCCATACACATTTTAAGCCGGATACCTTTGATGCCTCCAGAAATAACTGCATTGAATTATCACAAAATCGTTCTCCGAGCCAGGCCCCGAAAACCACCAGGGACTTATCTCTCGGAAACAGGCAGGAAATATACATCCATAGATACTTTAAGATTTTTTTCATCTGTTTTCTCCCTATGACCAAAGAATCTGTGCCAATACTCTGGCAGCACCCTTCTTCCAAACCTTATATTCATAATAAAACTTAAGCTTTTGTACCTTGGTCTTTCTGTCCAAATCTCCGAATTTACTCAGAAGCTCCATGGAAACTCTCATATATTTATAGCTTCTTTCATGAGCTGTTCCCGGATATTTATAGACCTCATTTACCCTGCTTTCATAGCACTCGGCAAATGTTTTGGCCTGCATTCTTGTTGCCTTTACATCTCTTATATAATCGCGTCTTCCGTTGCTGAAGCGCTTATACAATCTGACCAGGCTGTTAGCCTTTTGAGCCCCCAGCGAATTATTGCCGTGCTGTCTGTAATAAACCGTAGGTGTATTTAAAAATGCAATTCTTCCGAATACGGCTGCATAGAGAGCGCACCAGTAATCATGCATCATTACGGTTTCAAGCCCTATCTCATCCGCTACACTCATCAGAAGCTCGCGGTTTATCATACAGGCACAACCCGTAACATTGTTCTGTGAAACCAACTTATAAATCGGTGTCTTCTTCTCAAGCTTTGCATATTCGAAAAATGATTCGGAAATAACATTTAATTTGCTGTCTGCAACTATCAAATCACTGTGAATCAAAACAGGTGTTCTTTCTCCGAACCTTTCTTCCATCTTATTCATTGCATTGGAAAGCTTTTCAATCTTATCCGGAAGCCAGACATCATCCTGATCGGCCGGCAGAAAATACTGTGCGTTGCTTTTCTTTGCTCTTCTAAACAGCAATGCAAAATTGTCCTTTGCATTACCGGTAGAAGTTACATTTCTTTCAACTATAACCTGTTTCCTGTGTTTTTTCTGAAACTCCCTGAGTATTTCGTAAGTCTTGTCGGTACTTCTGTCATCAAATGCAATCAACTCCCAGTCGGTTACTGTCTGTGCTTCTATCGAATCCAAAAGTTCCTGCACATATTTTTCTCCGTTATAAGTTGCAAGTAAAATACAATACATTTTCTCACCCAACCTTTACCTTAATGGTATCTGCCTTGGTCTTTCCTGCATCATTAATGGCAGATATCTTGATTTTCACTTTTTTCTTATCTACTTTCTTAAGTTTTGTTACCGAGAAGTTATACTTATAAGCATCTTTAGCGGAACTATATTTTGCGTCTGAATTCTCGTACTCATATTTGTCATTTAGTTTAAGCTTTATAAGGCACCTTTCCGTCGCATATACTGTAATATCGGTGGTGTTTTTATCGAGATTCTTAGTCACATATGGCTTATCGGGCGGTGCAAGCTTAACTGTCTTCTGATCAGCATTTATTATACTTCCGTTTATCTTTCTTGCAACCAGATATACGATTGAATCAGCGTCAAATCCCTTTTTGGTATCAGCTGTGTATTCTCCGTTGGAATCAGCCTTTGTATAATAATTCTTTTTATCGGAAAGAATCTCTACAATTCCCGAAATTCCGGCATTTCCGGATACCTTTTTGGACTTATCCTTGATTCTGTTGGAGGTAATTTCCTTACCTGACTCCTCGAGCACCTTCTCAATGGAACTTACTGTCTTCTGGGTAACCACACTTTTTCTGGACTTCTTGTCCTTGGCATATACCTTTAAATCTATACCTGCCTTAAGCTTCCTGGTATTTACCTCAAAATATCCATCTTCGTCGGTTATCTTTGAAGAATATACGGTATCGTTTATCTTTACATATATCTTATTTGCAAGGCCGTTCGCAACATTTCCGTAAACCTTGCTCTCGCCTTCTATACTCTCATATACAACCGGCTTATTTGCGGCCTTCTTTACAACCTTTTTCTGTCTCTTCCTGCTTACACGACCAATGTTATCAACATTAAATACCTTTATGGCCTTTCCTGCATTCTGGACAGGAATTTTAATGCTGTATTTACCCTTCTTTATGCTCATAGCGGTTGTTTCAATGGTAAGTGAATCATCATAAGAATCGCAGTCTTCGTAATATTTCTTACCCTCGGTTTCCGAAACATAGACCTTATTTCCTATTTGGACAAACATCTTTACATCATTATCATTTGTTTTTCCTGTAATGGCCTCGTCCTTATTGCCTACCTTCTTAAGCCCCGGGCAGTTCGGACCTACTCTCTTTACGGCAACTGTAACAACAGAACTCTTTCTGCCATCATCGCTTTCAACATAAACCTTAATCTTTGTCTTAGCCTTTTGTACAGGAATTTCCACGGAAAACTCACCATTTTTATCTGTAGTTCCGTTGTATATCTTCTTTCCGATGGTTACAACCACCTTGAGATTTGGTGATGCAGTACCTGTAACCTTTACGGCTTTGTTTTTAACAACATTTACCGTTGGCTTAATAAGCTGCGCAGGGTTAATATTTACTACAGCTGTCTTGTAGACATCGCAGTTACCGCGTGCATCGGACGCATAGACTGTATAAATTCCATTTGCGGCTACTTCTTTTTCGGTCTTATTCACGGTACCGTCACTGCTTTTTAAAACCTCGGCTCCGCCCTGTGAATAATCCGTCTTCCATACGGCATTGTTCTTATCATACACTCCCTTGGCAATCTTCACCTCGGAAACACCGGAAATATCGTTTGCACATACCTTAAGCTTTACATTTCCATTGGTTGTATCTGTAACCGAATGTGCTATATATACCGTAGGTGCATATGTATCTGCGGTATAATCGTAATTCTCACGCTTACATGAGTAATACTCTTTCTCACCGATTGCTGCATAGAGCTCTTCCACATCGGGATACTCAAATACATATTCCTCGGCACCTTTGCCGGACACAAGCATATATTCATGGCCATTTGGAATGTAAAGAGTCTCATCATGATTAGGTTTTACTTCCAAATCCCCCATAAATGCCTGTCTTAATATATATTTCTCTACCTCATCCTGGATAACATCATGAGATTTGTAAATAACATTTGAAACCACACCGTTTGTCGCATCATTTTGAAGCGAATTGGATATTTTCTCGGATACTACAAGAATTTCCATCTCAGGTGCGATTGCAGCGCCGTTTAATGTAAGCGAAGTGATACGGTTTGAATCACTAACCTTGCTTCCCATATAATTGTAACGTGCTTCCTTGGTGGTATCTATGGTATATTCCACTCCTGATATGAAAAATGTATGTCCGAAGGAGCTTTCCCAATCCTTTTGAAGAAGCATATCCCTTCCGGATTTCTTGAGATAATCCTCTGAAACAACATCATTCCAGTTAACATTCTTACTTGTACCCACAGTCTGGTAAGCCGATGCCGTCCACTCGAGCCATTCCATAAGCTGGGCACCGGTTATCTTGTAAATACATAAATATTTATGATATCCCGTTATTGACTGCACATCTCCGGACATTATCTTTTCCTTAATGTCTGCATAAGTCATGCGTCCGTTTTCATTATTGTATCTTGCGGCTGAAATAATCGGTAAATTTATATAATCCGGATTGTTTTCAAGAATTGCCCTGTAGGCACAATCAAACTGGGTATTGTGAATCAACTGCATAATCTCTGTATTCTCAAGAGATAAGAGGTAATTGTTATAGCTTGCCTTATCCTTAATGTCTATAAGCTTGTCACCACAGTAATTATTGAGGATTTCATTCCAATCTCCCATTGTTGCGGTAATGCCCGGATCCGGCACTGTATTTTCGTCAGGCTCAACCATTTCCCAGTCAGAGCCCATAAGTGTTACCTTTCCATTTAAATATTTTAAATGTAAATCAGTGATTCCGATTTTCTGGCAACTATCCGGAATCATAAGCATTCTCTTGCCGTTAACAAGAGTAGTATTCTTATCTACGCCCGAAAGTAAGTAATGCTTATCAGTACCTGTTTTCAAAGGATATTCACCATGCTCATGACCTGCCAGCACTACATCTATTCCATCTACCTTGGTAAGTGCATAGGCTGCATTTGCATCCTTTTTTTCAGGGGTTTCAGAGCCAAAACCGGTATGAGCGAGAGCTATTATAATATCCGCTCCCTGAGCCTTTAAACTCTGAACCTGCTTGGTTGCATTTTCTATTATATCCTCTGTAAATACTTTATTTTTATAAGCTTCCGTTCTTGCTGAAAGGTTAGGGGTAACCTCTCCGATTAAGCCTACCTTTACAGGAATAACCTCACCTTTTTCATTCTTAATGTATTTCTCTATAATCCTGTTCTCAGAACCGATTGCCGGCGCAAAGTTATTTACGGAATATACATTTGAAAGCACTGTGAGATTAGTAATTCCGGCATCGTTAAGCTGGGTCATGAGATAATCATAACCATAGTCAAAGTCGTGATTTCCCATTGTTATAGCATCATAGCCAATCATGCTTAACGCTTTAAAAACCGGCTGATCAACTGTCGAATCCACCGCATAAATATGGTCTGTCGTAAAGTCCATAATGGAATCGCCGACATCAAAGGTCAGATAATTTCCTTCACCTGCCTCTGCCCTTGCCTCATTTATAAGCGGGTAGAGAAGATTCAGACCACGATTTACAAATTCCTTATCCTGATAATCGTAATTTATAACCTGTCCGTGAATATCGGTCGTATAAATGATTCTAAGGTCTGCATTTATCGATCCGTCTCC
>JAILOA010000446.1 GCA_024691065.1 Lachnospiraceae bacterium
AAAAGGACTCGGTAAGAATATAGATGAGCTGATAACTAAAGAGGGTCCTATGGATGCCTATGATGCAGCACTTGCATACTACACCGGGAGCTGTATGGAGGATGTGGTTGCTTATGATACAACTGACAATGACATACAGAATATAAAGCGGGAAATCAGGGGCAAATTTATGGACGGTACGTATAAGAGAGAAGCTGAAAAGCTTTCAAATAATCCTGTATTTAAAGAGCAGTTGAAACAAAATAAAAGGTTTGATTATAAAGAATGGAGAAGGATCGAAAAGGAATCCGACAGAATGCTTGAAAGCTGTATAAATGAGGTTGCGGCTTTCAAAGCGGATGATATGAAGCTTAAGAATTACATTTTTGCGGGAAATCTGAGGGAAAATGATCAGAAGCAGAATGATGCTGTGATCGAGAAGAGATTTAATCATCTCGGAAAATATGTACTTAAGCAGATTTTAAAAGATCCGGTAAACAAGGTTACATTGAATGCCATTGCCGCAGGTAAACTTTCATGTAAGGAAGTGGTAAAGGATATAGTTACTGTCTTCAAAAATAAAAATATTAGTTTGGGAAATTCATTTTCTTTTGATGAGCTCAAGTCAAGAATTGATAGTGGTGAGTTAAAGAATATGGTTTTACGTAATCTAACGAAGAAGACACAGGAAAGTGCAAAGAGGGTTCCGATAAAGGGTGTTGTAAGGGAAACTATTGAACCGAAAAGCCCGGCAATTCCTAAGATGCCAAATATGCCTTGATTTATAATAAGCCTAAGGTTCTTTAAGGAAACTAATTAAAATAACACAGCCGGCTGAAGAAAAATATCAAAACCTAAGGTTTTTTATAAAATAATTTTATTTATTTGATAAGGTGTTACGCATTTGTAACACCTTATTTGTTATAATATGTTTGTTTATTAGTTCAATTCGTGTTAAAATCAAATACAGTAAGTCCTTAATAATAAAATTATGGAAATTGTAAGAGGAAATAAATAAACACGATACCTTTGAATATGCGTTGAATAAATGAATGTAATACATTTGAATAAGTATTGTATAAACAAATGCGATATATTCGGATAAGTATTGTATAAACGAATGCGATACATTTGAATAAGTATTGTATAAACGAATGCGATACATTCGGATAAGAATTAAATAAACAAATGCGAAAAATTTTGACTTGAATATGATATAAAAATTCAAATATCTAGGAGGATATATACAATGAGAGAATCAGATAAGAACAATATCAAGAATAAGCAAAACGTTAAAACTTCCCAAAACACCATTAATGTGGGGAAAACCGACAAATCAGGGAAGCAAAAGAAGCAGGCTGCAGCTAATACAATTAATGTGAATAATTATTCGCTTGGTTTTAATGTTAAGCTTACCTGGGATGATTTTGCAACTCTTGCAAGTGAGCATGTAATAACAAATCCTGATTTACAGGCAGATGACAGAATTAAAAATGTTCAAGTATATTTTGCTTCATGCAGAAATGATGAGGATCGAATTAAATTTTTCCTGAATCTCATGGATGTAAATACTCATACATGGGAGTTTGCCGCTGCTGATGAGCTCCCGATAGATATCAATAACTCCTCTGATTTTGATGAAGTACAGAATTATTTAAATGAAAATATTGATGCTATGTCAGTCTTAGCAAAGGCTGTATTAATAAAGCGTCTTGAAACACTCAGTAAGATAAGGGTTATTCAGGAGGGAAGTGCGGGAGTAAAACCCAGGAAAGGTATTTACGGCAAACGTCCTGAAGTAGTAGTGGACTCTAAGAACAATAGGTTTGAAATAAAAGTAAACATGTTCAATCCACAGACATCAACTCTTGGATGCTATTCAACCAGTATGGAAATGATAGTAAAAAGTCGTGGTATTGAAAATGTTACGCAGGAGAATATCAGAGCACATCGTACTGCACTTAGCAAGCAGGAAAAGAATAGCCTTACACAAAATTCCACCGTAAACATTCAATATACAAAAGATGAGATGAGTAGTGTATTGGAAAAGTCGGATTCGATAATTGCATTTGCACCTAATAGTATGGTCAGATCTTTCGAGATTCTTCCTAAGGAAACCTTGATAAATGACAAGACTACAAATGCTCTGAATAAGATTTCTTTTAATGATTATGTTGATAGAGCAACTGAGCTCGTCAAGGAAAAAATATATCAGGCAGTTGTAGTGGATAAGTCTCCGATAGCCGTTACAAACAGCGCTCACTACATTACAATTGTGGGTATGGAAGGCGATGATATATTATTTAAGGATTCCCGAAATATTCCATGTACACAAACAGATAAAGTGAATCTTCGCAACTATGTAGAACAGATACTTTCATTAGGTATTCCGTTTGTTATGACCTGGGGAGCGGATATTCAGCTTTCAAAGGATGGAAAGACTTTGTATAATGTACCGAGCAATTACATTCGTATGGATAATGATGGTAATATTGAGATACCAAAGGTGCTTGCCGGAGACTCACATTGGAGCAAGAGTGAGATGGAAAAAGGTGGTGTTCGTGCGGGGCTTTTCTGTGGAGTCGATGATATGCCATTTGAGAGGGAAAACAGAGATTTAACTCATGATGGGGTACTTACGGTAGAGCAGGTATATTTGCCAAAGAAGGTGAATTTACTTTATTTACGTGACCAGGCTAAGAATAGAAAAAACAGGGAAGAACAGGAATTGATTGATTCTACGGCTAATCTTCTTGGACATAATGATTTAGGTAAGGTACCTTTAGGAAGACCTGATTATTATAAAGATGAGCAGAAGATGCGCGATCTCGCAGCTGAAAAGGATCTTGAGAAAGATATAGCCAACAGAGAGAAAAGAAAAAATGATAAATTAAACGAATATAAGATCGGCACCCTTGGTCAATTTGCAAATAATCCTGAAAAGGCTCCAAGCGGTAAGGAATATTTGTGGAATAATATCGGAGCGATTGCTACATTTCAATTGGAAATGGCATACAGGGCAACAAGCTGTCTATTAGAGCAGTATGGTCCGGAGAAGAATGATAAGTTCCTGGAATTGAGGAGACGCTATGAACAGCTTAAGAATAGGCTTAATGCGCCTGAAAATGCAATCGATGAGAATGATATGAATAAGTATGAAGGCATAGATATTGATGAGAATGGCTATAAAATATCATTTCCTAACGGAAATATATCTATGAACAAATTCTTTAAGAATGAAAAAGATATTTATGAAGCTATTATGTTAATTGAGTCAATTCATGATGCCTTTAATTTTAAAAATGATTTTAATGTTTACAGTTTCAGACAGGTTAATATGGATAAGAAAAACAAAACCTATAATCCTACCATATTTTCTGCTTGCGCAGATAATGCCCAGTTTATTTCAAGTTTTGAAAACGGGAATCTCCTTAGAGCCTGTGCGTCTGATCCTGCGATATACAATATGCTTGGAACAAGTGTGACACTTCCGGATTTGGACAAAAATTCATTAAATACACCGATATATACTCAAAATCTGAATGCGCAGATTAAAAATTACGGAGAATTATTATTTAGATTAAAGCAGAATTCCCGGCATGTTATGGAGTTGCAGAAGCATCTGGGTTATAACACCTTTAATGCCAACAATTTGAGCAATGCCGATAAATTCATGGCTTCATTTAATTCTGATATTGCTATGCTTTCGTCTAATTATAAGCAGCTTTATGAGAATAATAATTCTAATGGTAAAATGAAAAACACCAGTGAAGCCATTTTTAATAAAACCAAGGGCAGAGAAGTATTTCCGGGTATGGAAAGTTGCGACAAAATCGGTACGAGTATCAGCATTTTCCAGGGTGAAAAGCTGGGCTTTAATATCAATATGAATTATAGTGAAAACGGATTAATCGGCTATGTATTTAGCCTTAATATAGAGCGCAATAAGAGACTTGGTTTAAAGAAAAATGTTAACCCTGAATTAAACAGTGCCATCAATGATATTATATCCTTTTACAATAAAAATAATGCAATGATGAAATATTTCAGAGATCGCAGGGCTATACTCGCAAAGGATACATTGGCTAAGAAGTTAAAGGATATGTATACAAAGTTTGAGGGTGATGAGCTTTTAAATGATGTAATTTTATCAAAAGAGCATTTTAACAATTGTGTGGACGGAATTATTAAGGCTGCCGATAAAGCGCTTAACAGAAATGTAGTGAATAATCAGATTAATGTAGCGAATAATCAGATTAATGTAATTAACGAGCCTAAGAATGAGATTATCGAGCCTAAGAAAGAGGTTAAGATAGAAGAGAAGAAGGTTGAGGCCCCGAAGATTACAGAAGAGAAGAAGGTTGAGGCTCCGAAGATTACAGAAGAGAAGAAGGTTGAGGCGCCGAAGGCGATAATTAAAACAGAAGAGAAGAAGGTTGAGGCTCCGAAGGTTGCAGAAGAGAAGAAGAGTGAGGCTCCGAAGGTTCAGCAGGAGCAGCCAAAGGTTGAAGTTACTCAGACAGAGGCTCCGAAGGTTGAGGCTCCGAAGACCGAAGAGCAGCCGAAGATTGAAGTTACTCAGACAGAGGCTCCAAAGACCGAAGAGCAGCCGAAGATTGAGGTTCCGGAGACTGAAGTTAATAATACAGA
>JAILOA010000176.1 GCA_024691065.1 Lachnospiraceae bacterium
TCAGTTGAAGTATTGGAAAAGAAATTAGAACTTCAAAACAGAAAAATCAAAGCGTTGCAGATACTTGCAAAAAAAGCAGGTGTTTACGGAATGGTTGGCGGTCAGGTGGTAGATGTTGCATTAACAGGAAAAACACCCACAAAAGAACAGTTGAAATTTATTTATGAGCTTAAAACGTCAGCGCTTCTTCAGGCAGCGCTTATGGTTGGTGCATGTCTTGCAGGTGCGGATGATGAGACTCTTTTAAAGGTGGAGATGGCAGGCCTAAAATTGGGTATGGCATTCCAGATTCAGGATGATATTTTGGATATTACAAGTACTACAAAGAAGCTTGGAAAACCTGTTCACAGCGATGAGAAAAATAAGAAAGTTACATTTGTTACATTAGAGGGTATAGAAGACTGTATGCAAATGGTTGAGGATTTTTCTCACGAAACATCCACTATACTTGATAAGGCAGGATGCAATAATCCGTTTTTATTTGAACTTATCGAACGTATGATAAACAGGGAAAATTAATACTTAAAAAAGTTAGAAGGTGAAGCAAGTGGGGGAATTACTTGATCGTATAAATAAGGAAAATGACATAAAAAACATCGAACCCGAGAATTATAAAAAGCTTGCGCATGAGATTCGAGAATATATATTAAATAATGTTCGTTCTACAGGTGGACATCTGGCTTCAAATCTGGGAGCGGTTGAACTTACCATGGCACTGCATCTATGTGCGGATTTACCTAAAGATAAGATTATATTTGATGTAGGACATCAATGCTATACACATAAGATTCTGACCGGAAGAAAGGAAGGTTTCAGCAATTTGCGTCAATACGGCGGTATGAGCGGCTTTCCGAGAACCCATGAGAGTGAATGCGATATATTTGATACAGGTCATTCTTCAAGTTCCATTTCCATGGCTTTGGGGCTTGTTTCTGCCCGAAAGCTTACAAAAGATGATTATAAGGTTTTTGCATGTATCGGTGACGGAGCGCTTTCAGGCGGAATGGCTTTTGAGGGACTTAATAATGCTGCGAGAATTCGCAGTAACCTTGTTATAGTTATAAATGATAATCAAATGTCAATTTCAAAAAATGTAGGCGGCATGTCAAATTATCTCGGTAAAATAAGAACCAGTAAGAATTATACAGGTCTTAAGGAAAATGTAGAGAATACCTTAGGGAAGATTCCGGGAGGTAATAATCTTACCGATAAAATCAGAAGTGCAAAGGATGTATTAAAAAGGGTATTTATTCCCGGGATGCTTTTTGAGGATATGGGACTTACCTATATAGGTCCGATAGACGGTCATAATGTAAATGAAATGGTTAAGGCATTTAAGAGTGCCCTTAATATGAATGAACCGGTTATTGTGCATGTTCGTACCAAGAAAGGTAAAGGTTTTAAGCCTGCCGAGAAGAATCCTACGAAACTTCATGCAGTATCAGGCGGAAGTGCAAGTGTGAAGGGTTATTCCGATGTGTTTGGTGAAAAATTATTATCTCTTGCACAGAAGGATGAAAAGATTGTTGCTATAACAGCTGCAATGCCGGATGGTACGGGGCTTGCGCCTATGCAGAAAAAGATGCCGAAGAGGGTTTTTGATGTCGGAATTGAAGAGGAACATGCGATAACATTTGCGGCTGGGCTTTCGAAGGGCGGTATGAAGCCTGTTGTGGCTATATATTCTACATTTTTACAAAGGTCTTATGACCAGCTTATGTCGGATGTATGTTTGCAGAAACTCCCGGTTGTAATAGGAGTAGACAGGTCCGGTCTTGTTGGTGCTGACGGTGAAACACATCAGGGCATATATGACATTTCCTATCTGTCTTCTATGCCTAATCTTGTGATTATGTCTCCTAGGGATAAGGTGGCTTTAGAAAAGAACCTTGAGGATGCAATTAAACTTAATCATCCGGTGGCTATCAGATATCCAAGGGGTGAGGCGGTTGAGCTTACATTTGATTCGGTTCTAACAGGTGCATATAAATTTGTAGAAAAAATTGCTTCTGATTCGATATCTCAGGCGGGAATTGATTTTGATTCTTCTAATCGTGCTATGTTTTCGGAGCTTTCTCGTGCGGAGTCTAAGCTACTTATAGGCTATGATGGCGAGTATTATAAGGTTGGTGATGAAAAGCCGGATTCCGGTGACAGAAATAAATGTACTTTTTCCGATGAATATACGGAAATTTCAGCTGATAATTCCGATTATTTGATAAAATACAATGATGCGGATGTAACTATTATTTGTGTCGGAACAATTGCAAAGGAAGCCTGTATGGCGTCGGTATGTTTGCATCATAAGGGAATCAAGGCAGATGTGCTGGATTTATGTTATGTAAGTCCCATAGATGCAAAAACCGTTAAGAAGGCAGCTGAGAAAACCAGGAATATTATAACTCTTGAGGAAGGGGTTAAATCCGGCGGAATAGGAGAAAAGATTGCAGCAATGTTCTCCGAAAATCCGGAGGTTAAGGTCAAAAATATTTCTCTTCCGGATAAGTTTATAGAGCATGGAAGTGTACAGATATTAAAGGATAAATATGGACTTTCACTTGAAAATATATGTGCTGAGGTGGAAAAGCTATTATGAAAGAAAGATTAGATAACCTTCTCGTTAAAAGGGCACTTGCCGAAACCAGGGCAAAGGCTAAAATAATGATAATGGAAGGGAATGTATTTGTTAATAATCAACGTGAAGATAAGGCCGGAACGATGTTTAAGGATGATGTTCTGATTGAGATAAAAGGACAGGCTCTTAAGTATGTAAGTCGTGGCGGTTTTAAGCTTGAGAAGGCGGTTGAAGAGTGGAAGATAGATTTACAGGACAAGGTTTGTATGGATATTGGTTCTTCTACCGGAGGTTTTACGGATTGTATGCTTCAAAACGGTGCTGCCAAGGTGTTTGCGGTAGATGTCGGTACGAATCAGCTCGCATGGAAGCTTAGGAGCGACCCGAGAGTTGTATCCATGGAAAAAACCAATATCAGATATGTAACATCGGAAGATATTAAAGAAAAGATAGATTTTGCAAGCGTGGACGTTGCATTTATATCCATAACAAAATTCCTTGGGACATCAAAACTTTTGCTTAGGGACGGCGCCCGTATGGTATGTCTTATAAAGCCGCAATTTGAGGCGGGTAGAGAGCAGGTCGGTAAGAAGGGCGTTGTAAGAGATAAAAAGGTTCATATGGAAGTTGTAGAGCGGCTTTTAAGTTTTGCCGTTATAGAAGGCTTTGAAATATTAGGTCTTACTTATTCGCCGATTAAGGGGCCTGAGGGAAATATAGAATATCTTATGTATATTGAATATCATGAGGGAACCGGAAGAGTCAAGGAAGATAATGAACCTGCGGAAAATGAAGATAAAATGTATGAAGATGTTTTATCAACGGATTTAAAAAATAAGATTATTGATATTGTTGAAGAGGCAAATGAGAAATTATAGAGAGCTGATTATAAAGCTAAAGTGTAAATAGCAAATTAAACACAGCTTCTTATATAATTAGTGTGAATTGATAATTATCGATAGATGATTTTAAAAGAAGCGAAAATTAAAAATTATTGAAAGCTGACTATAAAACGAGTA
>JAILOA010000017.1 GCA_024691065.1 Lachnospiraceae bacterium
GCTGTAACACTGCTGTTATCATCAGCCCAAACATATACAGGATCATCCCATTCATGCTCTAATTTATCAATAGGAATTTCCTTTGTCTGGGTTTCAAATCCTTCATTAGTAAATGTAGCAGTATATGTAGTCTTGCCTTCCTCACCGCATGTAGGAGCAGTCTCAGTCTTTACGGTGTCAACTGTTTCCGTTTCAATATGTGTACTGTCATTTAAGCAAACTCTCTCTGCTGTAACCTGACTTAAATCCTCAGACCATTCATAAGTAGGAGTATCCCAGTTATGTCCCAATGCAGGCATTGTCTTCTTTTCACGACTCTTTTCAGCTCCACATAAACTACAATATATAACCTCATCATAGGAACCTTCATTTTCACAGGTAGCTGCAACAATATTTTCACTGACTACATGATTCCATTGATGTCCGTTAATAGGATCCTTATCAATACGAAGATCCTCAAATTCTTCTTCGGTTAATGGAGTATCTCCTCTTTCTCCGTTAATTGATGGATATACTTCACCACATTGTGAACACTTATAGTATTCCTTCATACCATAAGAAATACATGTCGGATCTACAGCCTCAACCTTTATAAAAGGACCATGATTACAACTTGGATTTTGAATATCTCTCTCTTCTTCTGCGCCACATCTGAGACAGTATCTCTTCTCTACACTACCGACTTTAACCCATTCTGTCCAATCGTGTCCAAGAGGGTCAGTCTCTATATGAGTACGACTAAGCTCTTTATTACATCTTAAGCAATATTGAACCATATCACAGCTTCCGCCGGTTGTACAAGTGGCTTCAACAACATTTTCCTTCACAAAATTACCCTTGATATGACTAGTCATTGGTATAGCAACAGTCTTTGTCTGAGTTTCAAACTCGGAATTCGGGAATACTGCAATATATACCTTACGTCCCTCACTTGTACAGGTTGCTGCATGAGTAACCTCTGTCATAGTTTCAACTGTCATTTCCTCTACATGTGAAGAATCCCTCTTACAAACTCTTTTAGCTGTAACGGTGCTGTAATCTTCGGACCAAGTATAGGTAGTCTCACCCCAGTCATGTCCCAATGCAGGGATTTTAACCTCATCTTCATCAGTATATACGGTTCCTTCTTCATCACTGAACATACAACCGCATTCCGAACAAGACCAGTAGGTTTTTCTTCCCTCAGTTGTACATGTAGGCTCAAACCCTTCATTTTTAACCATTACACCATTACAATCCTTAAGAATAACCTCATTATTATCGGTTAATCCAACATGGTAATCTGTATTATCACTTCTAAAATACTTGGATGGACTTTCATGACCATTGGTTGTACTGTATTTCATAGTAATTATTCTATAATCTTCATTGTCATAATTACCAACTGTTACTCCAATGGTTGCTCCCTGGTCAAGTCTGGAATACATTTTAATTTTAGCAATTAAATTACTTGAACCGGTTCTAGGTAAATACAGGTTCTCCTGTGTTTTATTAGAATCTGATTTGTAATTATCTTTTATAACACTGGTACCTGAAAGGGATATCAAGGAATTTTCACCGGCATAAACACCTGCACCGGTACCTTTACTTGAACTAATGTTATTTACAATCTGTCCTCCATACATATAGAACCTTGCATTATCAGATATATAAACACCACTACCATAACCACTTGCGCAATTATTTTCGCTGATATCGCCTTTACGCATTCTAAATGAAGCTCCATCACCAATATATACGCCGGCTCCACAGTGATCGGATGTACTATCATCATATGTATAGTTCTTAGAAATACTTCCGCCTTCCATTACGAAAGATGCGTTGTCCTCTATACAAACTCCTCCACCATTATTATAACCGATATTATTTGTAATGTTTCCGCCTGTCATAAGGAATAATGCAGGTGTAACAGATCCCGAATCGGAAGAAGTTGATCCGCTTACAACTACACCATTTTCATTACTTCCCGAAATTTCACCACCCTCAAAATAGCAGCTACCCGTGGAATTAACATGAATTCCGGAAAAGTTTTTGTTAAGCAAACCATCATTAATTACACATTTACCGTCAACTGTGATTCCGGGACCGAAATTATTGCTAAGAGAACCATTATTTAAAATAAATTCACTGGATGCATCAACGTACACACCACCCTGCTGGTTTACATCTATGTTTCCACCATTCATTTCAAACTTACTTGCCTGAAGATATACACCACCGGAACCATTATTATTTTTACCACTGGCCTCATTACCGAAAAATCCGATGTAACCTCCATTTACGGTTATATTACTTTCATTGGCAAATATACCGCCACCTCTAAGAGCATGATTTCTACCGATAAGACCACCATTCATTGTAAATTCGGCATTATTAGTAAGATAAACACCACCACCGCATGCTAAACCTAAAACAGTACTCTCAACATTGTTACCGAAAATCTTACCGCCATTCATGATGAATTTTCCACCATCAACATAAACACCGCCACCGGCAAATCTGGCTCTGTTACCGAAATTACCCTGTCCGCTTCCGCCGATTAAACCACTTTCAAGAACAAGAGTACCTGTTTCATGTACAAATACTCCACTCTTATTGGCATTGGTAATCATTCCGCATTCGTCAATCTCATCATCAGACTGTTTGTACGTACTATCCATAATTGTACATTTTCCATAGACATCAAAAGCAGGCGCTGCATTAGGCAGAATACTGTAGTTATAATTAGTACCGTCTTCAACCTTATTACGATTAATTTTATGACCATTCAAATCAATTGTAATATCCTGTAATTTATTAATAATAATAGAATCTTCTGTTTTAGGTCCTTCAATATCATCGGTTAAAACAACCTTGGCAGACTGAAAATAATTAACTACGTGTATAAGGGCATCCCAGCTACTAACTTCGAAAACCTCTTCAGCCGAAACGTGCTGAACTGTAAATAAACCACCGTCAAAATTGCTTATAATCAAACTAAAAACAATTAAAACGGATAAAAATAAAGAAAAATGTTTTTTCAAATCTTTTTCCTCCTAATTTTTTGATTTATATTTATAGATATACAGAATCAACCAGTGAACTCTTTGTGTAAAACATAATAATATATCTATAAATACAATTATTCACTAATTTAAATAACAGAGTCATATTATCACAATATCCTTATTTTAACAAGAAAAATCATATAAATATCATTTTAATGTAACTTAATCATATAGAAAATATCAAATATTAATCTTCTATCGGAATTATCCGATTATCTTCAATGAAATTCTTTAGTCCGCTTCGCCACTTGTCCATAATACATAACCCTTCTTATCTTGAAATCTCACCACCCGGGCCTTCAATGATTAGAAGTAGTAGATTCCTCTTATTACCTTAAATAAGCAAAAAAGACGGCTTCCATAAGGAAACCGCCTTAATATTAAACAAATAATTAAATTCAATTTTACAGACTCTGTTTTGAATATGAGTCTTATGAAGCGATAATTATTCAGCCTTAGGACCTGCAGCAACAAGTGCCTTACCTGCTTCATTTCCTTCATATTTCTTGAAGTTCTTAACGAATCTGCCTGCTAAATCCTGAGCCTTTGTATTCCACTCATTAACATCAGCGTATGTATCACGAGGATCTAAGATACCTGAATCAACTCCCGGAAGTTCTGTAGGTACTTCAAAATCAAATACAGGAATCTTCTTTGTTGGAGCATTCTTGATATCTCCGTTAAGAATAGCATCGATGATACCACGTGTATCCTTGATTGTGATACGCTTTCCTGTACCATTCCATCCAGTGTTTACAAGATAAGCCTTAGCTCCGCTCTTCTCCATCTTCTTAACAAGCTCTTCAGCATACTTTGTAGGATGAAGCTCTAAGAATGCCTGTCCGAAACAAGCTGAGAATGTAGGTGTCGGCTCTGTGATTCCACGCTCTGTACCTGCAAGCTTAGCTGTAAATCCTGAAAGGAAGTAATACTTTGTCTGCTCAGGTGTAAGAATAGATACAGGAGGAAGTACTCCGAATGCATCTGCTGAAAGGAAGATAACATTCTTTGCATCAGGGCCTGAAGAAATCTTATTAACCTTCTGAACGATATTCTCGATATGATCAATTGGATAAGATACACGGGTATTCTCTGTTACGCTCTTATCAGCGAAATCAATCTTACCATTATCATCAACAGTAACATTCTCTAAGAGAGCATCACGTCTGATTGCATTATAGATATCAGGCTCTGATTCCTTGTCAAGGTTTATAACCTTAGCATAGCATCCGCCTTCAAAGTTAAATACACCATTATCATCCCATCCGTGCTCATCATCACCGATAAGAAGACGCTTAGGATCTGTAGAAAGTGTTGTCTTTCCTGTACCTGAAAGACCGAAGAAAATTGCTGTATTCTTTCCTTCCATGTCTGTGTTTGCTGAACAGTGCATAGAAGCAATTCCCTTAAGCGGAAGGTAATAGTTCATCATTGAGAACATACCCTTCTTCATCTCTCCACCGTACCATGTATTAATAATAACCTGCTCACGGCTTGTGATATTAAATACAACAGCTGTTTCAGAGTTAAGACCAAGCTCCTTATAATTATCAACCTTTGCTAAAGATGCTGTATAAACTACGAAATCAGGCTCGAAGTTTGCTAATTCTTCCTCAGTTGGCTTGATGAACATATTTCTTACGAAATGTGCCTGCCAAGCAACCTCCATAATAAAACGAACTGCCATACGTGAATCTTTGTTAGCTCCACAAAATGCATCTACAACGAAAAGTCTCTTTGCTGAAAGCTCCTTAATAGCAATATCCTTTACTGCTGCCCAAGTTTCCTGACTTGCTCTGTGGTTATCATTTGGATACTCATCAGATGTCCACCATACTGTATCTTCTGAGTTCTCATCAACAACGATAAACTTATCTTTAGGAGAACGACCGGTGTAGATACCTGTCATAACGTTAACAGCATCTAATTCTGTTAACTGTCCTTTTTCATAACCTACAAGATCTTCCTTCATCTCTTCATTGAAGAGTTCTTCGTAAGAAGGATTGTAAACAATTTCAGTAACATCAGTAATGCCATAAGCGCTTAAATTAATGTCTGCCATGTCTTTTACCTCTTTTCTAAATTTTATATTTAGTGCAAGTTTAATAAGCTTACACACATTGCACTAACACAACTATTATAGTATAGATTTATTGGCTTTAATTGTCAACCAAAAATTGTAAGCTATTGCTACCAAAATACAATTACAATACTAATCCATCAATATCATGCAAATAACAATAAAACAAACCTTTTGATATCAATTAAACACCAATAAAAAAGGCTTTTGAGATCAATTGCATAACGATAGAACAAAGTTTTCATAATTAAAAACATACCACAAAAAGAACTCCCGCCATATAGACGGGAGCCCCAAATCAAAATATAGAAATCCTATATCATTATACGAATTAAACTGTCTCTTCAGCCATTCTCTTAAGTCTTTCAAACTTCTCTGCTGCATCCTTTGAAGCCTTATCGAAGAGCTTCTCGGCACGCTCTGGGTTAGAACGGGAAAGTCTGTTATAACGAACTTCTGACTGAATGAAT
>JAILOA010000034.1 GCA_024691065.1 Lachnospiraceae bacterium
GCCTTTGCAATTACATCTCTGAGACGGGAATTATTGTCCGGATCCGGACCGCCTTCCTTAACTGCTACCGCGATTTCACGACCGATAATTGTAAAAATCTTACCCTTGGCAGCATCATTTTTCTCTTTTTTATGTTTAATATTTGCAAATTTTGAATGTCCTGACATTAAAAGTACCTCTCTTATCTTTGTTTTTGTTAATCAACCTTCACAATTTTATAACAGTAGAAAAATGTTGTCAACCCGAAATCCCCAAACTTAACCCAAATACATTTTAATTAAAAATTAGAAACAACATGTTTATAACCATTTATCTATTCAAATTTTCCTAAAAATAATCGCTGCATTTTCCAATAAAAAAGTGCCGGGCATATTAAATACCTGACACTTTCTATGGATATTTCTTAATTATTCAAAATTGCATTCCTCATTACGCAAGGTTATTTATTTCCTCGCTTTGCATTATTCAAACTTGCATCCCTCACTATGCAAGATTAATTATTTCCTCGCTATGCATTATTCAAAATTACATTTCTCACTATGCAAGATTAATTATTTCCTCGCTTTGCATTATTCAAAATTGCATTTCTCACTACGCAAGATTAATTATTTCCTCGCTATGCATTATTCAAATTTGCATCCCTCACTATGCAAGGTTAATCAATCCAACCGACATAAGGAAAAGCACAAATAACAATACCGGAGCGACATATTTAACCATTACAATATACAGCTTTTTCCTGCCGAATTTCTCTCCGTTTTTCGTGGTTTCATCTATTATGAATTGCGGCTTCTTAACCCAGCCGACCAATATACAGGTACCCAGCGCCACTATAGGCATCAGCACGTAATTACTTATATAATCAAGGATATCGAGGACCTGACCAATCGATCCGTTTGGAAGCTTAAGTTCAAAATATAACTTGTTATATCCAAGACAAACGATAATTCCAATGGTTAATGCAATAACAGTTTCACCGAAAACCGCCTGACTTCTTTCCACCTTGAACTGGTCAATCATACTTGCAACGACTGCCTCTAGCACCGACATGGCACTTGTTATTGCGGCAAATAAGACCATTGCGAAGAACAATGTTCCCATCACAGCTCCTACCGGTCCCATTTCCTTAAATACCTTTGGAAGTGACACAAACATAAGTGAAGGACCTGCACCCATACCGTCTGTTCCCATAAATACAAATACTGCAGGGATAATCATTACACCTGCTAAAAATGCAACAAGCGTATCGAAAATTTCAATCTGGTTAATGGATTTTACCATGTTGGAATCATCAGAAACATATGATCCGTATGTAATCATAATACCCATCGCGATACTTAAACTGTAGAAAAGTTGCCCCAGCGCATCCATTAAAACCGTGAAGAATTTCTTAACCGTCAGCCCTTTAAGATTCGGTATCAAATAAACCTTAAGACCATCAATACCGCTAATAGCCTTGCCATCAGGACTTGTACCCTTAACCGTCAATGAATATACAGCAATTGCCACGACAAGCACCAACAAAATAGGCATAATTATTTTTGAAGATTTCTCAATACCTTTACTAACACCGAGAATGATGATGGCAGCACATATAATCAGGAAAATAAAGGTATATACTATCGGCTCATACTGACTGGTTATAAAACCTGTAAAAAAGCCATCCTCAGCAGCTTTGAGTCCATTTCCGCTAATAAATGTCATGAAATATTTGATAACCCATCCACCGATAACGCAGTAATATGGCAATATCATAAATGGAACGATGTAAGCAAGTACACCAACCCATTTGAATTTCTTATGAATCATTCCATAAGCTGTAAGCGGGCTCTGCTTGGTCATACGACCGATTGAAACTTCACTTGTTAAAAGAGTAAAACCAAATGTCACTGCAAGTATAATGTAAATCACGAGGAACAGTCCTCCGCCGTCTCTTGCGGCCAAATAAGGGAAACGCCAAATATTTCCCAATCCTACTGCACTACCGGCAGCTGCAAGTACGAAGCCTAAGCTTCCTCCAAATGATCCTCTCTTATTCTCCTCCATTCTAGTAATTCCTCCGTTGTTATAAATTATTAGTTAAATGTATTGCCCCTTATGATATTTATTAATATATTTTTCAAAAACAATCGTCCTTTATAGCTTTCATAAATGTTTTTTCAAAAAAAATCATCCTTTATAGCTTTCATTAATGTTTTTCAAAAACAATCGTCAATATAGCTTTTATTAATGTTTTTCAAAAACAATCGTCCTCTATAGCTTTCATAAACTATTATTAGAAAAATCAAAAAAATCAGGCATTAATAAATACTAAAGACAACAACATTTTAATTCTACTTTATATGTTATTTTTTTACAACCTAATTTTTTCTACTTTTGAAAATGTAGCGCCAACCTGAATCGAAAATTTGCCTAAACTTAATCTTCAAATCTTCCTACACTGGATTTTCAAATTTGCCTAAACTATATTATCAAATTTGACTAAGCTATATTATCAAATTTACCTAAACTTAATTTTCAAATTTGCCTAAGTTTAATTATCAAATTTACCTAAACTATATTATCAAATTTGACTAAGCTATATTATCAAATTTGCGAAACATTTGTTTATATAAATAATAATTATCTGCAAATCACAAATTAGTTTCGGCAAATTTTGATTTCAAGTCAAAGGCATGATTCATCGGACCGGAGCCCTTCCCCAAATCAAGCATTGCCGCAAGTGCACCGGAAATATAATCCTTGGCGCGTTCCACGGACTCACTTAAACCAAAGCCCTTAGCAAGATTTGATGCAATTGCGGAAGATAACGTGCAACCGGTTCCATGCGTATTAGGATTATCTATTCTCTTGCCAATGAACCATTTCTCTGACGCCTCACCGTTTTCATTCTTAGGAATATAAAGAAAATCGCTCGCATCATTTATATCATGGCCACCCTTCAAAAGCACCGAACAATTGTATTTCTCGGCAATAGCTTTTGCAGCTGTCACGATTTCATCTTTATTATTGATTTTCATATCGGAAAGAATTTCCGCCTCAGGAATATTCGGTGTAATAATTGTCGCCCTTGGGAAAAGCTCATTTACAAGAGTCTCAATAGCCTCCTCCTGAATCAGGCGAGCGCCGCTGGTTGAAACCATAACCGGATCCACGACTACATTTTTGGCATCATATTCATCAAGCTTAGCTGCTATCATTTTGATTAATTCCGATGAAGAAACCATCCCCACCTTGACTGCATCCGGGTAAATATCCGTAAATACCTGGTCGAGCTGCTGCCCCAAAAACTCCGGAGTAACCTCCGATATTGCTGATACACCGGTTGTATTCTGTGCTGTAAGCGCAGTAATTGCAGTCATTGCAAAAACCCCATTCATGGTCATTGTTTTAAGATCTGCTTGAATACCGGCGCCTCCACTGGAATCACTTCCTGCGATTGATAATGCTGTTCTCATCCTACTTTCCTCCTTAAATTTAGTAACATTTTTCAAAATTATTATTTAAACTTCTGCATTATTTTTATAAAGCGACACAAGGTGGTGCCCCCAATCTGCCGCTGATTATAC
>JAILOA010000179.1 GCA_024691065.1 Lachnospiraceae bacterium
TTATATCTTCCTTATCTTTAAAAGACATACTTGCAGTTAAATAAAAAAATATTATTGAATTATCAAGTATGGCGGCAACAGTTATTCCAATCCCCTTAGAACTTGCATTTCCGCGGTAAAGGATTACATAACAAATCACAAGTATTATGACTACAGCGACAATAAGTATTGAATATGCAATATTTTTACCGAATTTTTTAGTAATTCCTTCACCAATAAACGATGTGAAAATAGCTACCGTACAGAATATAACTACCGAAACTGCAAGGATTATATACCATAAAACACCGATTTTACTGGGAAGAAATCCAAGCACGGCAAATGAAGCAATCGTTCCTATTAAAAACAATATAACCCCAAACAGAGTACTCATTTCTTCTCTTTGCGTTTCTTCTTCTCCTGATTCTGCATTATATTCATTATTGGAAGGATTTCCGCTGTCCTTTGGTTTCTCTGCGGAAGTATTCGCACTGTCCTTTGTTTCTTCAATAGACATGTTTACATTTTCACTTACTTTTTTATTCTTTTCCATTTTTATATTTCCATTTCCTATAATACACTGTTTTTTTATCAGTGCCTCTCCGACACCTTAAAATTCACCCATACCGATGATTACAACTCAAATATATAATGTATTCAAAACTCCCCCACTTAAATTTGTAGGAGCTCTCACGCTGAGATAAATCTCCATAAGTTTGCGTTGCAAATATGCAGTTCATTCATTTAATCCAAAAATGTACCCTTCCCGCTGTCGAGATCATAAACAGCCCCTACCACCTTAAGCCCATACTCTTCCTCATCCTTCTGTATTTGGAGACTATGCTCTATGGTACTTACACTGTGCGATACATTTAAACAACAAGCCTTGTACGGATCTTTCTCATCCCCTATGGCTTGCTCGATTTCGTCCGCGATATATTTGATGTAACCGCTCGAATGCCCCGTAAGCACTGCATCGATGGCGCCGCATTTGGTATGCCCGAGCACCACAACAAGTCCTGTACCAAGATGCTCCGCCGCATATTCTATACTACCCAGCTGATGGTCATCGATTACATTTCCCGCAACCCTTATCACAAACAAATCACCGATTCCCGCCGAAAAAATCATCTCCGGAATCACACGCGAATCCGAACATGTAACGATAATCGCATAAGGTTTCTGCCCCTTCGAAAACCTCTTAAACACCTCAGGTTTGCAGCTCTTCTCGCATTCATACTCACCGACATACGTCCCATTCTTTTCAAGCAGCTTACTCATCGCTTCACCGGCGGTAATTTCATAAAAATTCTCATGTCTCTCCATTGTCAGTCACCTCATAAATATTATTTTTAACGTTGTCATCTTATAATTGGTATTTGTTTTCCTATGACAGGCACTGATTTATACCACATAACAGACGTCCGTTTTTGATATAATAAGATTAACATTTTAAATGTATTGTTGCAATAGATTTATTTTCATTTATCTGAATTTTCGATATTCCGATATGATACACCCCTCTCCGGCGCCTTATAAAAATATTGTTTTTGAATATTATAATTTTAATTAAGTCCGTTATTTATCACTTTTGAATATTTTTTTGAATTTTTATATTGATTTTTAATATTTTGCGTAGTATAATGTGACACATACCTAAGGTATTCCCCATTATACGCATAGAAAGGGAACAATTATGATTAAGCTTAATGATTATCTTTTAAAGTTACGTACTGAAAGCAACATGTCACAGGTAGAAGTTGCGGAGGCCTTTCATACAAAGGGCTATAAACACGTCACAAACCAGATGATATACAGTTGGGAATCAGGAAGAGTCAGGATTCCATCCGATCTTTTGTTGGTGCTCTGTGACATATTAAAAATTTCAGATATCAGGGCAGCATTTGATATGGATGATGTTCCATCACTACTCTCTGATTTAAATGCTACCGGGATTAAGATGGTAGCGGATTATGCAGATTTATTACGTGCCAGTGGTTTATATAAGAAGGAGCCTGTTAAGGTT
>JAILOA010000128.1 GCA_024691065.1 Lachnospiraceae bacterium
ACGTGGTTATAGGATTCCCGAGGATATAGCCGTGGCAGGATATGACTCCACCGAGGAAGGTCAAAACGGTCCGATGTCCATTACTTCAGCGCTTGCGCCGGCAAGAGAATGCGGTATATATTCATTTAATTATCTTATGAAATCTCCGGAAGAAAGGAGAGAGTTTGAATTTACCGCAAAACCTTCCCTTTTGACAGGACAAACCTGTGGTTGTATAAAATGTACCATGCCGGAGCCGAGCGGAAGAAGAACAGAATGGGGAACTGTTATTTCACAGGAAGCTTATGATTCCATTTACAATGTTATGAGGGATGAGTTCTCTCAAAGTCTTGCTTTACAGGATTTTGTGGATACGGTTTATTCTCATGCATATCAAATAAAAGATGCCAAGACTTTTTCACTTATTCTATGTGAGGCATGGGGTAAGATTGAAGAGGATTATGACATAAGAGTTTTAAATGATAAATATCCCGATAGGATGATTTATGCTGTAAAATATAATGATGATAATAAGAATGGTATATCCGGGACGAGCGTTAAATTTGACACATCCGAATTACTTCCTGAAATTGTGAATTTTCATAACAAGGCGAGAGGGTATTTTATAACACCTGTGTTTTCCGATAATCAATGTTTCGGATATGCTGTAGTAAGCTACGAAAAGCCTAGATGTTACGATAATACTTACAGGCTTTGGATTGAAGATGTAGCGGCCGGTTTCGAGTCTCTTCGAAAGAATAATTTTATTATAAATATTCAGAAGAAGCTTGATTCCATTATAAATAATAAGTTTTCATTAATGGATGCACAATATGAGATGCTTAACCGTGAAGATAAGGAAGAGTATGAATTGGTAGATAAGATTTTAAATGAAAATCTTCTAACATACCATTTTCAGCCGATTGTGCTTACTTCCAACGGTGAGATTTATTCTTATGAAGCACTTATGCGTTCAAATACCGACATAGTTATATCACCTCTTAAGATAATTAAATATGCCGGTATGCAAGGCAGGCTTTCCGATGTGGAATACAATACATTTATAAATGTATTGAAACTGGTGGAAGGTTATCCGAATGTATTTAATAAGGCTAAGGTATTTGTGAACAGTATACCGGGCATAAAGGTTTCCGAGGCTCAGTTTAAGGAAATAGAAGAGAAGATGAGGAAGCTTTCAAAATCAATAGTTGTCGAGCTTACGGAAGAATCGGAGCTTGATGATGAGAATCTTATGAAACTAAAGGATTATTTCATGAGTATTGGTGTTGAGATAGCTCTGGATGACTATGGTACCGGGTATTCCAATGTAGGTAATCTGTTACGATATATGCCTAATTATGTTAAAATCGACCGTTCGCTTCTTAGCGGTATCCAGAATGCTCCGCAGAAGCAACATTTTGTAAAGGAAATAATTACATATTGTCATGATAATAAGATTATGGCGCTTGCCGAGGGCGTGGAAACTTCAGAAGAGCTTAGGATGGTTATTCATCTGGGAGCGGATTTGATTCAGGGTTATTATACTGCGAAGCCTACTTCAGGGATTATTTCGCAAATTAATCCGGATGTCAGAAAGGAAATCGTTAATTATTATAATGAGAAGCTTCAGGGTGCATTATCTAAGGTTTACATAACAGGAAAGACCAATATGATTTCGCTTCGTTCTCTTGTAAATGAAAACTATACCGAGATTCTGGTAGGAGATAAAAATGTAGTCTACAAGGATATAGTTATCTCCGGTGCTCCTAACCTTCAAACTAATATTCATATGAAATGCTTACAGGGATATTCGGGTCGTATTACTCTGGAGAATGTTACATTTTCCAATATACTCCAGAGGCCTTGTATAGAACTTGATGAAAAGTGCGATGTAACACTGGTTCTTAAGGGTGAAAATGTACTTAACAATACCGGAATTATCGTTCCTGTTTCTTCCAGGCTTACGCTTGAAGGTGAGGGAGACATGATTATAAATCTTGAAAATGAGAATTTATATAGTATTGGTAACAAGAACGGGCAGAGGAGCGGAGAGATAATTTATTACCAAAAAGGCAGGGTTTCCGTTAATAAATAAAATGTATATGAAAAGCTGTAAGGTTATATTTTTTAATCTTACAGTTTTTTTTATTTTTCTTTATATGTGCATATATTTATTGAAATTAAAAGTTTTTTTTCTTGACAGACGGGATATTAAGTGTTAAATTATATTACAGAATGTTAGCACTCCAAACGAAAGAGTGCTAACAAGTAAAAAGCAAAGGAGTGGTGCAGATGGAGCTTAGTGAAAGAAAACTGAAGATTATGCAGGCTATTATTAAGACCTACCTTGAGACGGGCGAGCCGGTTGGTTCCAGGACTATTTCAAAATATTCCGATCTAAGTTTAAGTTCTGCAACCATTCGTAATGAGATGTCTGATCTGGAAGAGATGGGATACATAGTTCAACCGCATACATCCGCGGGTAGAATTCCCACTGATAAAGGATACAGACTCTATGTAGATACCATGATGGAAGGTAAGGAGCAGGAGGTCCTTGATTTAAAGGAGGAACTCAGGGCTAAGGCAGATCGTATGGATACGCTTTTAAAGTCAGTCGCGAAGCTTTTGGCGAATCAAACGAATTATGCAACCATGGTATCGGGACCTCAGTATAAGTCCAAAAGGGTTAAGTTTATACAGCTTACTGAGGTTGATGAATCGCATCTCCTGACAATTGTTGTTCTGGATGGAAACGTAGTTAAGAATGAAATGATTAAAATAACCGAATCCGTGGATGTGGAAACGGTTGCCAAGCTTAATTTCCTTCTGAATACCGCTCTTAACGGGCTGGACGTTTCTGAAATGAATCTTGCCATTATCCAGCAAATAAAGGAACAGGCCGGAGGGTATAACTCCATTATAGATGCTGTTCTGAATGTCGTGGGAAATGCACTTACACAAGATGATGACTTTGAAGTCTATACCAGTGGAGCTAAGAACATCCTTAATTATCCGGAGCTTGCCGATAAGGAAAATATGGTGCAGCTGTTGGATACATTTGAGGAGAAGAAACTTATATCCAAGTGGGATGAGCCTGTAAATGAAACCGGAGATGAGAATCATGCCATTCAGGTATATATTGGCAATGAAACTCAGGTGGATTCCATGAAGGATTGCTCTATGGTTACCGCTACCTATAAGATAAACGAAGGTGTTTACGGTAAGATAGGTATAGTCGGGCCTAAGCGTATGGATTATGATAAAGTTGTTGCTACCCTTGAAAGTCTGATGAAGGAATTGGATGATATTTTCAAGGAGAAGTCAACATAGCAAAATAGATAAAGGAAAATGATAATATGAGTGAAGATTTAAATAATGTTTCTTCTGTTGAAGAAGTAAATGTTGAAGAAAATGCTGACCAGGCGGTTAATGCAGCTGATTCAGAGGTTGTTACCGATGATGCAGGCGAGTCAGTTGAGGCAGTAAATCCTGAGACTTCCGATGATGTAGAGGTTGTCGAAGGAGAAGTCGAGGATGCTGATTCCGATGATGAAGAAAAATCTGAAGAAGCAGAAGATACTGATTCTGATGAGACAGAAGCAGAGGAAAATACTGAAGATGAATCGGGTGACAAGAAATCAATGTTTGGTAAGAAAAAGAATAGGGAAATAACTAAGCTCAAGGAGCAATTAAAGGAGCTTACCGAGCAAAGAGTAAGACAGCTTGCAGAATTTGAGAATTTCCGTAAGCGTTCCGAAAAGGAAAAGAGCCAAATGTTTGATATGGGTGCAAAGAGCGTTATCGAAAAGATACTTCCTGTTATGGATAACTTTGAGAGAGGTCTTGCCAATGTTCCTGAGGATGATGAGAAAAAGGTTGTTTATGAAGGTATGCAGCTGATTTACAAGCAGATGGCTACAGTACTTGATGAGATAGGCGTTAAGCCGATTGAAGCCGAAGGTGCTGAATTTAATCCTGATCTTCACAATGCTGTTATGATGGTTGAGGATGAAGAGAAGGAGAGCGGTACAGTTGCCGAGGAACTTCAAAAGGGATATACCTATCATGATACAGTAGTAAGACATTCAATGGTTAAGGTAGTTAATTAGTTTTAAATTTATTCAGTTAATTTTTAGCACTTACAATACATTTTAATCATAAGTGCGTTTAAAAATAGAAAGGATGGCTATTATGGGTAAGATAATAGGAATTGACTTAGGTACTACAAATTCATGTGTTGCTGTTATGGAAGGTGGAAAGCCGGTAGTAGTAACAAATACAGAGGGTGCCAGAACCACACCATCTGTTGTTGCATTTTCAAAGAGTGGTGAGAGACTTGTCGGTGAGCCTGCTAAGCGTCAGGCAGTTACAAATGCAGATAAGACTATTTCATCCATTAAGAGACATATGGGTTCTGACTATCGTGTAAATATTGATGATAAGCGTTTTTCTCCACAGGAGATTTCCGCTATGATTCTTCAGAAGCTTAAGGCTGATGCCGAGGGATACTTAGGAGAGAAGGTTACAGAGGCAGTTATTACTGTTCCTGCTTACTTTAACGATGCTCAGCGTCAGGCTACTAAGGATGCAGGTAAGATTGCAGGTCTTGATGTTAAGCGTATTATAAATGAGCCTACAGCTGCTGCGCTTGCTTATGGTCTTGATAATGAGAGCGAGCAGAAGATTATGGTTTATGACCTTGGTGGTGGTACATTTGATGTTTCCATCATTGAGATTGGTGACGGAGTTATCGAAGTTCTTGCTACAAACGGAAATAACCGTCTTGGTGGTGATGATTTCGATGATAAGATTACAAAATATTTGATTGATGAATTTAATAAGGCTGAGGGAGTTGATCTTTCAAAGGATGTTATGGCTCTTCAGAGAATTAAGGAAGCTGCAGAGAAGGCTAAGAAAGAGCTTTCAAGTACAACTACAACAAATATCAGTCTTCCTTATATCACAGCTACAGCTGAGGGTCCAAAGCATATTGATACAACACTTTCAAGAGCTAAGTTTGATGAACTTACATCCGACCTTGTAGAAGCTACAGCTGAGCCTGTAAGAAAGGCACTTGAAGATGCAGGACTTAGTGCATCTGATTTATCGAAAGTTCTTTTAGTTGGTGGTTCAACCCGTATTCCTGCAGTTCAGGACAAGGTTAAAGCTCTTACAGGACATGAGCCAAGTAAGTCTCTCAACCCTGATGAATGTGTTGCCCTCGGTGCTTCTATCCAGGGTGGTAAGCTTGCAGGTGATGCAGGTGCAGGAGACATCCTCTTACTTGATGTAACTCCTTTAACACTTTCAATCGAGACAATGGGTGGAATTGCTACACCTCTTATCGAGAGAAATACAACAATCCCTACAAAGAAGAGTCAGGTATTCTCTACTGCTGCTGATAATCAGAGTGCAGTTGATATCAATGTCCTTCAGGGTGAGCGTAAGTTTGCCAAGGATAATAAGAGTTTAGGACAGTTCAGACTTGATGGTATTCCACCGGCACCAAGAGGAATCCCACAGATTGAAGTTACATTTGATATTGATGCCAATGGTATCGTAAATGTATCTGCTGTTGATAAAGGAACAAATAAAGAAAGCCATATCACAATCACAGGTGGTTCAAACCTTTCTGATGATGAAATCGATAAGGCTGTTAAGGAAGCTGCTGAATTTGAAGCTCAGGATAAGAAGAGAAAGGAAGGCGTAGATGCCCGTAATGAGGCTGATTCTGCTGTATTCCAGACTCAGAAGGCTTTGGATGAAGTTGGCGATAAGATTAGTGCTGATGAGAAGGCTAAGGTTCAGACAGAAATTGATTCTTTAAAGGCTACCGTTGAGAAGGTTAATCCTGAAGATATTTCTGATTCCGATATCGATGAACTTAAGTCAGGTACACAGAAGCTTATGGATGCTGCCCAGGCTGTATTTGCAAAGATGTATGAGCAGATGGGTGGTGCAAACGGTGCTGCAGGCGGCCCTAATATGGGTGGCGCAGGCCCTGACATGAGCGGATTTGCCGGAAATGCACAGGGAAGCGATGATGTAGATGACGGAGTAGTTGATGGGGATTACCGCGAGGTCTAAAACGGACACTGGTACTTTTACGGTTAGTGTAGGTTACGTGTGCCCTGAAAGATGAACTTGTTCATCTTTTGCAGAATTCTGTCACTATGTTATCGTAAAATAGGTGGCAATTGGACTTCTACGTTTAGTCTGGTTTTACGTGTGTCCTGAAAGATGAACTTGTTCATCTTTTATAGAAAAAATTGTTTACAATTTTTTCTATTGTCACTAACGTTGTCGAGAAAAACGGATACTTGGACTTCTACGGTTAGTCTGGTTTTACGTGTATCCTTTGGCAGAATTTAGCAGAGCTAAATTCTGTCACCACGTTGTCGTAAAATAAATAATTAAGTTTTAGAAGGGATTGAGGTATGGCTGATAAGAGAGATTATTATGAAGTTCTTGGAGTTTCGAAGGATGCTTCAGAATCTGAAATTAAATCTGCATATAGAAAACTTGCGAAGAAGTACCATCCGGATATGAATCCGGGTGATAAAGAGGCAGAAGCTAAGTTTAAGGAAGCGTCAGAAGCCTATGCCATACTTAGTGATGAAGATAAGCGTCATCAATATGATCAATTTGGTCATGCGGCATTCGAAGGCGGTGCCGGTGGCGGAGGTTTTGATTTTGATAGCTTCGATATGGGCGATATATTCGGAGATCTTTTCGGAAGCTTCTTTGGTGGCGGTGGCGGTCGTTCCAGAAGTGGCGGAAACGGTCCGATGAGAGGACAGAATGTAAGAGTTTCCGTAAGAGTTACATTTGAAGAGGCTTGTTTTGGTACCGATAAGGAAATTACAGTTAATCTTAAAGAGGAGTGTAAGAGCTGTCACGGTACAGGAGCAAAGCCGGGTACTTCGCCGGTTACCTGTGAAAAATGTGGCGGTAAGGGTCAGGTTGTTATGACACAGCAGTCACTTTTCGGTATGGTAAGGAATATTCAGACTTGTCCTGATTGTCATGGAACAGGTAAGATTATTAAAGAGAGATGTCCGGATTGTAACGGCTCGGGTTATACTAGCTCCAGAAAGAAGATTTCTGTTACTATTCCTGCCGGTATTGATGATGGGCAGAGTATCAGAATTCGTGATAAGGGTGAGCCGGGAATTAACGGCGGACCTAGAGGCGATTTGTTTGTTGAAGTTTCAGTATTAAGACATCCTAAGTTCCAAAGACAGGGAACAGATATTTATTCAACTGTTCCGATTACATTCGGACAGGCTGCTCTTGGTGGAGATATAAGAATTCAAACCATAGACGGAGAAGTGATTCAGAAGATTAAAGCGGGTACACAGACTGATTCAAGAATCAGACTTCGCGGAAAGGGTGTTCCTTCTCTCAGGAATTCTCAGCTTCGCGGTGATCATTATGTCACACTCGTAGTTCAGGTTCCGACCAAGATGAATGCAGATCAAAAGGATAAGTTAATTGAATTTGACAAGGCAATGTATCCTGAAAATTACAATGAAGACGGAACAGAGCAGGAAACTCAATCAAAGAATCCTTTCAAGAAGAAAAAGAAGAAATAATTTTGGCTTTCAAATATTACGAAAAATTCATAAAAAAGTCAGGTACTGTTTATTTATGTATCTGACTTTTTTTGACGGTGTATAATTTTAGGGCTTATATGGGAAATTTTTCTATATAACGTATATAAATTGGGCTTTTTTATTTAATAAGATTTGAATTTTATGGATATAATTTTCATATAAATTTAGAAATTTTCTATTATACATAAGGCTTGACAAGATTTCCTACTGTGTTATAATATCGAACGTGTGTAGAATTTTAGACATACAGGAATTTAAGAACAGGGATTTATTATGAATAGTATAAAGATAAGTATTATTAATTTCAATAAATATCGCTTTCTATTGTATGAGTTGGTTAAGAAAAATATTAAATTAAAATATAGAAGGTCATATTTGGGAATACTTTGGACTCTTCTTGAACCGCTTATGACGATGATAGTTTTGTCGGTCGTATTTGGTGTTTTCTTTGGAAGAGATGATAAGCAATGGCCTGTATATATTCTTACCGGAAGATTGCTTTTCTCGTTTTTCTCATCCGGAACAAAGTCAGCTCTCAGGAGTATCAATGGTAATGCTTCCATGATAAGAAAAGTTTACGTTCCAAAGTATATGTATGTGTTGGCAAATATCATTTCGAACTTCGTTACATTTGCACTTTCTCTGATAGTGCTCGTGGTTGTAGCTGCGGTTCTCGATGTTAAGCCTACGGTTTATATGTTAGAAGCGATTGTTCCATTGTTTATTTTATTTATAATAACCAGCGGAACTTCACTTATATTAGCAACATTAAATGTTTTCTTCCGTGATATTGATTATATATGGCAGGTCGGTTCGATGTTGATATCCTATACCTGTGCGATATTCTATCCGGTTGATAGGTTGTTTAAGAATGGATATGGATTTGTATTTGATTTTAATCCGGTCTATATGTGCATTCATAATTTCAGAAATACTATTTTATACGGCAAACCGCTTGATATGCAATATACATTGGTATCATTCGGAATCGGACTATTGCTTATGGCAGTGGGAGTGCTGATGTTTTATAAAAAACAGGATAAATTTATTTTGTATTTGTAGGATGAAATTGCCTATCGTAAATCAAAATGAATTTGTTTTATATCAATAGTATGAAAGTGCTGTATACGGAGCAAAGAAGTATATTTGATATTTGCAGGATGGAATTGTCTGTTAACAGTAAAACGATACATTTAAATGTATCTATGGATTATGAATAAATGTTTAGTTATTATACAGTATTAACTCAACATGGAGGTTGACTGTGAAGAAAGATGTTACGGTAAAGGTTAGTGGCGTCAGTATGCGTTTTAATCTTTCCCAGGAAAAGGTCGATAACCTGAAAGAATATGTTATAAAGTTCGTAACTAAAAAAATCAGGTTTAATGAGTTCTGGGCATTAAGGGATGTGAGCTTTGAAATCCACAAGGGTGAAAGGCTCGGAGTTCTTGGTTTAAATGGTTCGGGAAAATCTACATTGTTAAAGATTGTTTCCGGAGTACTTAAGCCTACCGAAGGTAAGGTTGAGACACGAGGTAAGGTGGCACCGCTTCTTGAGCTTGGAGCAGGTTTTACACCGGAATATACAGGTAGAGAAAATATTTATCTGTACGGTGCAATGCTCGGTTACAGTAAAGAACTCATCGATGAAAAGTTTGATGAAATCGTAGATTTTTCGGAACTAGGGGAATTCATCGATGTGCCTATTAAGAATTATTCGTCCGGTATGAAGGCCAGACTTGGTTTTTCGGTTGCAACAATTGTTGAACCGGATATCCTGATTTTGGACGAGGTTCTTTCGGTAGGAGATAAAAAATTCAAAAGAAAAAGTGAGCGAAAGGTAATGAGCATGTTTAATAAAGGGGTAACTGTTCTTTTCGTTTCACACTCTTTGGAGCAGGTTAATAGAATATGCGATAAGGCAATTATTCTCGACGGTGGACACATTGTAGCAAAAGGAAATGTAGAGAAGGTTTCTAAGATTTACAAAAATATGACAGAGTAGAGTGAAGTTCTAAGTAATCGGAAGTTGATTATCCCGGTGGGATTTTGATATTTTATTTATCTTACTTCTGATTGTTTTATTCAGAAAGGTGATACTATGAACAAATTTTTGAAAATTGTAGCTATTGTTTTCATGTTAACTCTCGGTGCATTTACCAATTTCAACACATCTGAAGCTGATACAACCTATAAGGTTAGAGTAAACAGACAGGTGAATTGTGTTACTGTTTATAAGCTTGATGAAAACGGTAAATATCAGCCGGTTAAGGCTATGATTTGCTCAACAGGTTATGCTACACAGTCAGGTACTTATTCGATGGGAGAGAAGCTTCGTTGGCATACTCTTGACGGTCCATGTTATGGTCAGTACTGTGCACGTATCTATGGTGGAGTTCTTTTCCATTCAGTTTGGTATTATAATCCAAACGATCCAAGTTCTCTTTCAATAAATGCTTATAACTTGCTTGGAACTACCGCATCTCACGGTTGTGTAAGACTTACTGTTGCAGATGCTAAGTGGCTTTATGATAATGTTCCTGTAGGTTCTACGGTTGAGATTTATACTTCTAGTGATCCGGGACCTCTTGGAAAGCCGAAGGCTATAAAGATTACAAATGGTGTTGCCTGGGATCCGACAGATATCTGGAGTACAGGTAATCCTTGGAATTCCAAGAAGCCTAAGATTAACGGCGTTTCCGATAAGACTGTGGAATTTGGTTCATCCTTTGATGTTATGTCAGGTATCACTGCTACAAATACCACAGGATGTGATGCAAAGTCTCTTGTTAAGACAATAATCAGATATAACGGAAAAAAGGTTAAAAAAGTGAATACCAATAAGCCGGGTACGTACAAGGTTAAATACACATTAACAGATGAAATCGGAAGAAAGGCTAAGGCTAAGGTTGCTAAAATCAGTATAACAGGTTCCGAGGAAACTCCAAAGATTTCAGGTACACATGATTTATATGTTAAGAGTAAGAATAAGCTTAAGAAGGGCTTTATTTATAAGAATATAACTGTTACTCAGAACGGTGAGACATTAGATAAGAAGTATGTCAGTGTTGAGTTTAAGAAGGTTAGTAAGACTCAATATACATGTACAGTAACAGCACAATATGCATCTAAGCCTGCAACAGCTGAGATTACAGTATATATCGATTCTCAGGCTCCTGTAGTAGGAGGTATATCTTCTGACGGTACTTATTCTGTAGCTTCTCTTTCAGCGGTTACAGAGGATTTTGTGAAGAAGAGTGTAACAGCAAGTGATAATATGTCCACAATTACAGATTCGGACATTACAGTCAAGATTACCGATAATTCACCTGTTAACAAGGTTGTTCTTATTATCGTTAAGGATAAAGCTAATAATAAGACTAAAGTTAGAGTAACTTATTTACCTGGGGGAACATCAAATACAACCTTAGTAGCCACACAGAGTGCGGTGAGTACAACTCCGACAACTACCAGCAGTAGTGCAAATAATACGACGACAACCACATCTAAGGCAAACGGGTCTGTTACAACAACCCTGACAGTATAAGTTTACTTAAGTTTGTAGTTGTTTTGAAATTTTCTCCGCTTATTGCAATACATTTAATCGTGTATTGCGGTAAGCGGTGTATTTAGTTAAAGATGTAAATGTGTATTTTAAGGCTTGAATTAATACTTCAAAGGATTTAATATATGGAAAAAGTAAACCAAACCGAAGCGAATGCCGATAATCTGAATTCGCTTGAAAAAGAACAAACCGAAACGAATGCCGATAATCGGAATTCGCAGGACAAAAAAGACAAAAAAAAGTGTAAGATTGAGAAACAAAAAAATCCTAATCCGATATTTGTTTCCAATAAATTTTATGCGGTTCTCTATGTGGTTGTTCCGATTTTGTTAAATGTTTTTTTGGAGAGTTGC
>JAILOA010000131.1 GCA_024691065.1 Lachnospiraceae bacterium
TTATAGTACTGAAGGTCGCAGATTTTATATGATTTGCGGCCTTTTTTCATTAGTTTTTAACTTGCAAATTGAATTGTTTTGCTTTATCATTATTTTATGGTTTATGCCAAATAAATATGGATGGAGTGATTATGAAAGAAATGAAGAATGCATCTGATGTTTCAGGTGAGAGAAAATATGCTATTTTAATAGATGCTGACAATATCAGTTATAAATATGTCAGTAATATTTTAGATGAGGCTGCAAATTATGGTGTTGCAACCTATAAACGTGTATATGGAGACCTGACGAAAAAAGAAAATAAAAAGTGGGAGAAGGTTAGTCTTGAATATTCCCTTATTCCTTTTCAACAATTTAATTATACAACAGGAAAGAGTTCCACGGATTCGGCTATGATTATTGATGCCATGGATATTTTATATTCGGACAATGTAGATGGCTTTTGTATTGTTTCAAGTGATTCGGACTTTACGAGACTTGTGCTTCGTTTGAGGGAGGCCGGTTGCGATGTAATAGGAATGGGAGAGCAAAAGACTCCTAAGCCTTTTGTTAAGGCTTGTTCGCAGTTCAAGTACTTAGATATTATTTCCAAGGAAAACAGTGATGAGGATGATAAGAGTGAGGCAACCGGCGGACAAAACATTTCCGATAATGATTCACAGCAAATCACTCCAAAGGAAACCATTCTTCAGACGATTCGTAAGATTATAAATGATGCTGATTTTGAGCCTAATCAGAAGGGTTATAATATGGGTGAGTTAAATAAGAGGCTTATTAAGATACACAGTGATTTTGACCCGCGTAACTACGGATACAGCAGGTTTTCCGTGTTTCTTAATTCTTTTGACTTTTTTGAGATTCAGGATGGTTTTGTAAAGCCTGTCGATAAGGATGATAAGGGTAACATTCCTAAGTTTAAGACTGTTAAGAATGCGGTTACCCAGTATATTCTGGGGTCCGGTATGGAAGAGATGGACATAAAAGATATCAAGAATTTCCTTGAGAAGCGCTACAAGGGCTTTGATATAAGCGATTATGGATATGCCAAATTCTCCACATTCCTGAAGGATTTTGGCAATCTGGAACTTTCATATGTCGGAAAGTATCATAATATCATGACCGCCCGTGTGATTTCGAATTATGGTCAGTATTAGGTTTAAATTTAAAATTATATTGAAAAAATAAGCTTACTTTGTTAAAATAAAGATTGTTTAATTTTTAAAACATAAATATAATCTTGCTTCCGGAGATTTTTAGGAGGTAAGATGCATATGAAAAGAGAAAAAATAATTACTGCCTGTATAGTTGTAGTTATGATAATTATTGCAGGTATATCGTATTTTAAGTTGTTTCCGGGTAAGAGTGTTAAGAATGATGAAAAATCAAGTTCTTTCGATACATTTTCCGCTGATTATTCTGATTTAAATGCTTCCGAAGGAGGATCGGAGACCGTGAATCAGGGTGATAATAAGGATTCAGACAATCAGAAGACGAATTCGTATACAGATTCATCTTATGAGGGAAATGCTTCGTCGGGCTTTAAAGAGAGTGATTACAGTACTTCTTATAATATCAAGGTTTATGTTTGTGGTGCCGTGGTTTACCCGGATGTATATGAGCTTTCGAGTGATTCGAGAATCGGTGATGCCATAAATGCCGCCGGAGGATTTAAGAAGAATGCTCATAAAAAGACCATTAATCTTGCAGAGGTTGTTACTGACGGGCAGGAAATAAGGATACTGACCAGGAAACAATTTAAAAAGCAGAAAAAAGAAATTGAAGAAGCTTCCGAAAGTTCTGATATCACGGAGGAGAGTACCGGAACTTCTGCAAATAGCTCTTCTTCTGTGGATAAGATAAATATTAATACTGCCGATAAGGCGGAATTAACCAATATTCCGGGAATTGGCGATGCTAAGGCGGATGCCATTATTTCATACAGGGATACAAATGGAAAATTTAATACCATTGAGGATATTATGAACATTACAGGTATTAAGGATGGGGTATTTAATTCCATTAAAGATTATATCTGTGTGTGATGGTTTATTTGAAATTTTTGTTTTGATTTATACAATTACATTTTGTATTAAATGTATTTGGAAATTTGGGCATTTGAAATAAATGTGAGACGGAATCCGGGCATTTGAAATAAATGTGAGACGGAATCATAGCATTGATGCTATTTTTACTTTGTATTTGTGGGATTAGTTATTAACAATTGATTATTAAGGAGGATATGATGGCTATTAAAGTTTTGGTTGTAGATGATGAGAAGCTTATTGTAAAGGGTATTGTATTCAGTCTTAAACAGGATGATATGGATGTGGATACTGCTTATGACGGCAAGGAGGCTCTCGATAAAATCAAAGAAAATAATTATGATATTATCCTTTTGGACCTGATGCTTCCGGAGCTTAACGGTTTTGAAGTATGTCAGGCAGTTCGTGAATTTTCCGATGTTCCTATCATTATGCTTACAGCCAAAGGTGATGATATGAATAAAATATTGGGTCTTGAGTATGGTGCGGATGACTATATTACAAAGCCTTTTAATATACTTGAGGTAAAGGCCAGAATTAAGGCAATTTTACGTAGAAATCATTCTGCTCAGGAAAAGCCTCAAAATGATAATATTCTTACCTGCGGACGTCTTAAGATTGACAGAAGCAGCAGAAGAACTTATATAGATGATGCTGAAATTAATCTGACAGCTAAGGAGTTTGATTTGATTGAACTTCTTATGACCAATCCTGAAAAGGTTTACAGCAGGGATGATTTGTTAAATATTGTCTGGGGCTATGATTATCCTGGCGATGTGAGAACTGTTGATGTGCATATCAGAAGACTTCGTGAGAAAATCGAGAAAAATCCGGGATCCCCTGATTTTATTCATACAAAATGGGGTGTTGGATACTATTTCCAGTCTTAGTTTAATTTAAAAATTCTTTGACTCTTAGTATCATCATCTTTATGATAGTTACATTTTTATATTTATTATCATTTTTATGATAGTTACATTTTTATATTTATAATCATTTTTATGATTGTTACGATTTTTTATTTATCATCATTTTTATGATAGTTACGATTTTTAAATTATCCCGGATGATAAAAGATTATTTATTATAAATACAATATAATTAGGTTATATTTTAAAATTTAAATATTATATTTACTACATTATAAAAAATTGAAAGGAGTCCGACTGTGAAGGAATTATTTAAAAAAGTGGTTCACTTTTTCTATTCGATGCGTACCCAATTTCTTTTCGTAATACTTTTAGTCGGACTTGTTCCTTTATTTGCAATCGGAAATATTATTATAAATGTCTATAATGATCAAATTATTAATGCAAGAATAGATGAATTAAAGTCTTATGGAACAATGATTTCCAATCTGATAACCACTTCCGATTATTTGTCCAAGGGCGCGGACGAAAGTGTCGATACCGAGGTTAGAGAGATAGCTGAAATATATAACGGACGAATTCTTGTTGTAGATGATAATCTCAAAATCATAAAAGATACATACGAATTAGAGAAGGATAAGGTGGTTATATCTTCAGAGGTTGTTAAATGCTTTTATGACAGCGAATCCATTTATAAAAACGATTTAGGTAATTACATTCAGATTACAATGCCTATTGTTGACTCAGACCTTTTGATTGTAAAAGGTGTTTTAATTATGAGTTTTTCTAAGAGTAATATCAATTTGATTTCCGAAAAGGTTACCGATAACATAAGGACATTGGAGGCCGTGCTGGTTATTCTTATCGTAGCATTAGCGCTTCTTTATTCTGTATTTACGACTTTGCCTTTGAAGAAAATTTCAAAATCCATTGATGAGATAACGAACGGAAATATGGATGTTAAGCTCGAGGAAAAAGGCTTTTCCGAGATTCAGATTATTTCCAAATCATTTAACTCGATGATTGATGTTATTAATGACCAGGAAGAATCCAGACAGGAATTTGTTTCAAATGTATCGCACGAGCTTAAGACGCCGCTTGCTTCCGTAAAGGTGTTGTCTGATTCTCTTTTGACACAGGAAGATGCACCTGTGGAGTTTTACAGGGAGTTTATGGGTGATATAAATGAGGAAATTGAGAGGATGACGGATATTGTAAATGATCTTTTATCCATGGTTCGTCTCGAGAAGAATTCTTCCAAGATGATTATTACTAATTTAAGTATAAATGATTTGATTGAAAAAATCCTGAAGCGTCTTCGTCCTATAGCTTCCAAAAGAAAGATTGATTTGATTTATGAAAGCTTTAGGCCTGTTATGGCAGATGTCGATGAAGTAAAGATTTCAATTGCCATAAATAATCTGATTGAAAATGCCATCAAATACAATTATGATGACGGTTGGGTTAAGGTTTCGCTTAATGCCGACCACAGATATTTCTTTATCACTGTTCAGGATTGCGGTGTTGGTATTCCCGAGGATTTGCAGGATAAGGTATTTGACAGGTTTTATAGGGTTGATAAGGCGCGCTCAAGAGCTACCGGTGGTACCGGCCTCGGACTTTCGATTACCAGAAAGATAATTCTTTTGCACAACGGAACTATCAGGGTTTACAGTAAGGAGAAGGAAGGCAGTACTTTTACTGTAAGAATTCCTCTTAATTATTCAAGTCCTGACAGTAACTTCAGTGAGAAGGCTGAGGAGAGCGAGAGCACCGGAGAGTTGTAGGTTAATACTTGATTTTAAATAATTTGAAAAAATTATTTGATAATCCAGTTTGTGTATATAATTGTTTTGATTATTTGAAACAGTTTTATGTGTGTTTTTAGATGGTTTTGGGTATTATAGTGATATAGTTTAGAATTCGAGGAATATAGTATGAAAGCTTGTAAATATTTGATTTTATGTGCTTTCGCATTTGTGATTTTATTTTCTGTCACGTCCTGTACCAATAATAAGCCGGTTGAGGAATATAATGGTTATTATTTGTATGGTATTGATGCGAAAAACACTCAGGTTGTATCGAGTCAATATACTCCTGAGTCTGAAGAGGTAGATAAATTAATAGAAGAATACATTGAAAAGATGAAGGAAATTCCGGAAAGTGCCAAGGTAAAACAGGTTATTCCCGAAGATGTGAGTCTTGAGGATTATGTTATTGATACCGATGGCAATCTTACGCTATATTTTAATTCAGCTTATTCAAATACTTCGGGTATTCCCGAAATATTGATGCGTGCCGCAATTACAAAAAATCTGGTTCAAATTCCTGAAATCAATGCGGTTCAATTTTATGTTTCGGGCCAGCCTTTAACGGATAATGATTCCAATCCGATAGGTTTACTTACGGCTGATGATTTTATTGATAATACAGGCGGAGAAACTAATTATACACAGAAGGTTAGCGTTACATTGTATTTTTCGGATAGTTCCGGAAATGCGCTTACAAGGGTTCCTGTCGAGATTAATTATGATGCAACGATGTCTGTTGAAGAGTCTATTCTTCATCAGTTGATCAGTGGCCCTGAATCTATCAATGGAATCAGTGAGAAATCTGTTTTACCGACTATCCCAGAGGATACTAAGATTAATAAGATTACTGTTAAAGATAAGATTTGTTATCTGGATTTATCCGAGGATTTTCTGGACAAACCTAGGGATATTTCAAGCTATGTAGCTATTTATTCTGTTGTTGATACGCTGACGGAACTTTCTAACATCGATAAGGTGCAGTTTTCTATTGACGGTCAGCAGACGCTGCTTTACAATGAGAGTATTAATTTTGGAAATGTATTCAAAAGAAATTTGGATATTGTTTCCGGTTAATGTATTCACAAGGAATTTGGATATTGTTTCCGGTTAATGTATTCAAAAGGAATTTGGATATTGTTTCCGGTTAATGTATTCACAAGGAATTTGGATATTGTTTCCGGTTAATTTAGGTAATCAATAATGTTTTATGGTTTCGTTTTGTATATGATGTTTAATGACTTTATAATGTTGTTTATTAGATAAAATTTATTTATTATTAATACATTTTTATGTTTTTTATTTGATTTATAT
>JAILOA010000139.1 GCA_024691065.1 Lachnospiraceae bacterium
GACAAAGATAAATCTTTTTATGATGGATACCTTGTTTTATTAAAAGGAAAGCTTAATGAAAACTATTTATATACCGAATTTCCAGATGTATACAGGCTGATGGTATGTGAATATCTTGCCAAAGCTATAGAATCCACAAAAAAGAAGTATGAAGAAGGTCAGGATGTGTCCAAACAAATAGTCATGTTGAATAAGTTGATTGACGATTTTCAATATGACACAAAAAGCCCCCTCATCAAATAAATGAGGAGGCTTTTTATTATTTGATATAATTTCCTTTATATATTTTAAGGGCTTCATTTGCTTCTTCGGTAGTTTCTTCAGTTGTTTTTTCATTATTTCTTCCAGTTCTTTCATCAGATCGTTCTTGATTATCACCCCCATGCAACCAGTTATAAAAAGGATCAACCCAATCATATCCTCCCCAATCATCTATTTTTTTACCAATATAATTACCCTTGGTTGTACTTGCATTATATCTTGCATCAGCATTACTTGATTCAGTCTCAGTAATCTTGTTTTTTACTCCTTCCTGTGCCTCTGCAACACCTGAAGATTCATAATCTTGCTGATTGCTAAGGTTTCCCTGATAGGTAGCCCAGGTATCCGATTTTCCACTTAAAGCTGTTTCGCTCCATTGTTTTTCTATTTCTGAATTATAATCAGTAGTTAAACTATTTAATGTTTCAAGATCAAGCAGATCAGGCATTGTGAGACCTTTAGAAGCCTCTTCAAAAACGGAACTTGTACTAACCTTATTTTTTATTGAATTATAATCAGAATTACTAAAAGCGGAATTATATGCTTCATTAATAGCAGTCTGGTTTTGAGACGATAAACTCGAAAAGTCAAAATCTGTCGGAAGGGTAGCTTCAGTAACCTGTAATTTATTAACCAAATCTCCATAGGTATTATTAAATAATGTCGTAGCATTAATTGTATTTTTTGATAAGTCTAGCGAAGCTGAATTATAAGTATCCGAAAGATTTGTGGAAAGATCTGCATATTGTAAATTAATATTTGAAGCATCCAAATTACCGGTTATACCACAATCAGACAAATCATACATTAAATTACTAGGTATCTCTATACCTGTAGAATTAGAAAAAGCTGAACTAAGGCTTATATCTTCGCCTGCATCAAGACTATTCTTCATATAATTAAACATTGTATCATTATCAATAGAAAGTGTTTTGGAATCACTATTTATAAGCTCTTGAAAATCTGATAGCGTCATAGTAGTACCGCCATGATTTCCTCCACTTATTGTCAAATCAGAATCATTATATATATTGGTATCTTTTCCAAAATCATTTTCCATCTGATCCATCATTTCATTCAGCTTTTCGGAATTGTTAGATTGTTCAGTGGTTGTTTCGGTAGTTACTTCAGTAGCATTATCTTCAGCATAAACAACATTTCCAGATAGTATGATTGAAGTTGCAAGTATTACACTAATTATTTTTTGTGTCATTATTTTGTCCTCCTTCCAAAATATATAATAATATGACATTTTAAAATCAAAATAATAAGAAAAATGGATATGCATATTAGTTAAGCATACCCATTATCTTAGTAAATATTTTTTTTAGTTACTTATATTACCCATTTAATTGCAGATGAGTTTTGACAATTTTGTTCTTCTATCGTCAGTTCTGTCTGTTATTATGGCTGTTTTTAAGGCCTCGCCTTCTGTTACTATAAATACTCTTTTTTTTGCCCTTGTAACCGCAGTATAAAAAAGATTCCTAACTAAAAGAGATTTTGGCTCTTTCGGCAATACCACAATTACATTTTCAAATTCAGAACCTTGAGAACGATGTACGGTAATTGCATAAGCAAGACTTAAATCGTCAAAGTTCTCTCGTGAGAGTGTAATATCTGTATCTTTTACGGAAACAGTAAGATTATCTTCAACAATTTCCTTTATAACTCCGATGTCACCATTATAGTAACCTAGTTCCATGTTGTTCTTGGTCATTATTACCTTATCGCCAACTCTGTACTTTTGCCATCCATAAACAAGAGTCTTACCATTAGGGTTAAGTGTGTCTCGTATCGAAACATTTAATTTATCAATGCCTGATTCACCTTTATATGACGGACAAAGTATCTGTGTATCGTATAAATCATTAGAATTATATAGCGACAGATATAGTTCTTTGACTCTGTTAAAGCAATCAATCTGATTCGCTTCTTTGAATACCTGAAAATCATCAGTAGTTTCAAGGTCAAATTCACCATTATTGATTTTGATTGAGTTATCAATGATTGGTGAACCGCCTTTCTGTCTGAATACCTCAGTAAGAAAAGTATGCTTTATATTCACTGTCTTTGCAGAAAGTAAATCCCTAAGAACTGCACCTGCTCCTACAGACTCTAATTGGTGAATATCCCCTACCAAAAGAATAGTAGTATCGTTTTTGACTGCCTCTAAAAGCATATCAAATAACTCAATATCCAGCATTGACGCTTCATCAATTACGATAAAATCCGCATCTATCGGATCATTACCATCTTTGCAGGTAGGATTATCGCCATAAGGTACATAATTTAGTAATTTATGTACTGTCTGTGCAGGCATTCCAGTAGATTCTGCAAGTCTTTGAGCTGCACGACCAGTTGGTGCTGCTAGTTTTATTTTATGATTGGGGTGCATATACCTATAATTTAGTATAAGCCCTTTAACAGTTGTGGTTTTACCCGTTCCCGGACCACCAGTTAAAATCTTTATACCTCGATCTCGAAACATAAAAAAAGCTTCTCTTTGCTCTTTTCCAAAAGCCATACCGCATTCCTTTTCAATAATCGGAATATACTGTTCTGAAAAAGGTTCTGCTTTATTTATGGCAAGTCTTTTGACATTATTAGCAGCCCTTTCTTCAGCTCTTTTTAAGCTTTTTGAGTAGATTTCTTTGTTTTTGATATCAAACTCTTCATCTTTTATTGAAGAAAGAGAAAGAATACTGACTTTATCTTCAAAAACAGATGAATTAATCTTGTAATCAGCCTGCTTCTTAAATA
>JAILOA010000173.1 GCA_024691065.1 Lachnospiraceae bacterium
ATTTATGAAGTCACCATCTTCACCAAAATATTCATTTAAGTCATCAGCTATCTTCTGAGCTGCTTCCTTAGCTGCCTTAAGCTCATCACTGTCATCATCATTGATTGTGATACCTGCTTCAGATACAACATATGCAAATTCATCTGCTATATCTCCTGCCATAACTGCTGCTGCACTTACTGCATATGCTTTAGCTTCTTTAAGTTTACCTGCATCTGCTATACCTACGAGTGTTTCGATTTCCTGCTTAGCATTATATAATGCACCGTCAACTTCTGCTGTTGCTTCAAATACATCATCTTCAGCTGTTTCATTTTGATATGTGCTGAGTGATACTTCCTGGATTGCTCCCTTGGCATCACTGATAATTGTATTAATAGCACTCTGGAGCTCTTCGTCATCAATATCCAATGATTCTTCGAAGTCATCCATTCTTTCAATTGCATCCTTCTTTGCCTGATCAAGCTTAGCTACATTAGCTTCTGCAGTAACTACTGCAAACTCAATCTGGTCAAGGATTTCCTCAAGCATTGAATAAACTTCATCTTTGTCTTCTGCAAATGCCATGAATGATACACCTGCACTTGATGCTGCTTCAATTGCTTCATTATCAGCCTTTGCATACTCATCTGACTTAGCATCTTCAACTGCATTTCTAATTTCTTCGATTGCTGATTCCTTAGCTTCTTCAAGTTCTGCAGCCACATAATCGTCTATAAGCTCTTTAATTTCATTTAATATATCGTCAGCCATACAGAAAATATCTGTCTTAGCTTCAGATACAGCATCCTCAGCAGTTTCAGTATCATAATCATCAAGTGTTACATTACCGATCTCTGTAAGTGCGGTGGCTACTTTGCCCATGATTTCAAGACCTAATTCGGTATCAACATCATTTGTTTTTATCATTGCTTTTGCAGTATACATAATGTCATCTGACTTGCTGTCTTTGTATGCTTCAAGTTCTGATACATGGTTATCAGCCTTGGCTACAATATTATCAATCTTATCAAGTATTGAATTTAATGTATCCGCTAATACTATTCTGTTTTCTGCATCTTCAATCTTCTCTACTCCGGCTTCTGTTGCTGCATTGATATCAGCGATATCAGCCTTTGCATAATCTGTAGATTGATTGTCTTCTGCATACTGCTTAACTGTTTCAACTGCTGCTTCCTTAGCTGCTGCAAGATCCTCAGCTACTGCTACTGCTACATAACCCTGAATCTTTGTCTTCGTATCTGAAACGATATCCTCAATATCAGCCTTAGCTGCGGAAACATCTTCAGCTGCTGTTTCATTCTTATATGTGCTTAATGAGATTTCATCTATTGCATCATTTGCATCACTAACTGCTTTTTCAATAGCTTCTGTGCACTCATCACTGATTGGTAACTGGATATCAGCATAATCAGCAATTCTTTCCTTGGCATCTTTCTTAGCCTGATCAAGCTTAGCTACATTTGCATCTGCAACGATTACTGCATCATCAATTGTGTTAGCTGCATGTTCTACGATAAACAATACCATATCCTTGTCAGTTGCATCTTCGATAGAGCTTATAGCGGAATCTGATGCTGCAACTATTGCATCATTGTCAGCCTTAGCATAATCATCTGACTGAGCAGCTTCTGCATTAAGCTTAATTGTTGTAATTGTTAATGCCTTTGCAAATTCAAGAACATCTTCCACATATTCATCTGCTATCTCTGCTACACTATTGATAGCTTCTGTTACTATCTCATCAATGTCTTCTCTTGCTGCTGTTAATGCCTCTTCACCTGTTGTTGTATCATAATCAGCAAGTGAGATTTCATTAATGTCTTCAATTGCTCCGTTTACTGCTTCATTTACGGCTGCTAATACATCTTCGTCATCGATTTCATTATCACCGATAATATCAGCTACTGCTGACTTAAGAACATTAACTGCATTTTCCTGCTTAGCCTCAAGACCTGCTACTCTGCTCTTTGCATCTACTACTGCAAATTCAATCTCATCAATAATATCTTCAGCAATCATAATAACTTCAGCCTTATTTTTAGCCACTTTGACATAAGCTACGCCTGCATTTGATGCTGCTTCGATTGTTTCATTGTCAGCCTTAGCATAATCATCTGACTTAGCATCTTCAGCTGCGTCTCCAAT
>JAILOA010000175.1 GCA_024691065.1 Lachnospiraceae bacterium
GATGAAAAAAATACAAATGATAAGAAAGAGGTAGTAAATGTCAAAGAAGAAAAAGAGGCATAATCAGGCAAATGTAGCCGGTGATAATAAGATTGACAATAAATCCGACAAAAACATTAATGAAACCGAGGCAAAGGCAGATGCCAAAGACGATAAAAATCATAATATGAAAGAGACAAAGACAGATGCCAAAGACGATAAAAATCATAATATGAAAGAGGCAAAGGCAGATGCCAAAGACAATAAAAATCATAATATGAAAGAGGCAAAGGCAGATGCCAAAGACGATAAAAATCATAATATGAAAGAGACAAAGGCAGATGCCAAAGACGATAAAAATCATAATATGAAAGAGACAAAGGAAGATAATTACAAAGCGACATTATCTTTGAAGAAAAAGCCTGACATCCATCATATTATGGTTCTTGTATTATCATTTATACTGCCGGTAATTATATATTATATCATTTTATATAAACAGGGATTCTATCCCAACGGAAGCAAAACCGTTCTATTTATGGATTTGCAGAACCAATATACTGCATTTGTTGCCTCTTTAAGAGATATCTTCAGTTCTGACAGCGGTGTATTATTTAATTGGTCCAGATCAATGGGCGGAAATATGCTCGGACTTTATGCATATTATTCCGGTGGTTTACTCTCTTTTATCACCTGCCTTTTCCCGGTCTCTAAAATATACATTGCAATAGAAGTGCTTGAAATATTGAAGCTTGGTCTTTGCGGTCTTACCATGGCCATATTTTTGGAAAATGCGGTAAGTAAAAAGAAGGGTAATTACAGCGTTATAGCATTTGCCCTTTGCTACTCCCTAATGTCATACAATATGGTATATTCATGTTGTTTTATGTGGCTTGAAGGTTGCATATGGCTTCCTCTTGTATTGCTTGGAATCGAGAATATATTTAAAGGCAAAAAGGGTATACTATTCTATTGCACCCTGACTTACAGTATGATCAGTAATTATTATACAGCCTATATGATTTGCCTGTTTTCCGTAATATATGTACTTTTCAGATACACCGGTTTATTTGAAGGAAAAAAGAGCATAAAGTCTTTAGGTATTAGTACAGCAAAATATGCCGGTCTGGGAATTCTATCCGGACTCACTGCCATGCCGATACTATTTCCGGTTTATAAGGATCTTACAACCGGAAAACTGTCAAACTCGGGAGCTCCTCTCGAATCCAAAGCATTATTTGAATTCAAAGATTTATTCACTAAATTTCAAAACGGTAAATATGATTCTATAGCTACAGGCGGGCTTCCATCCGTTTATTGCGGTATGCTTATGACAATTCTTTGCATAATATTTTTATGCCAATTAAAAAAACGATGGACGGAAAAATTATCAGCACTGATTGTATTGATTATAATGATTTTATCATTATGGCAAAATAAATTAGATGTTATCTGGCATGGTTTCCAAATGCCTAACTGGTTCCCATGGAGATATACATATTTACTTAGTTTCTTCATAGTATATTTGGCATATCGTGGTTTTCAGAATATTGGATTTCTTAATCCCAAATCCAATGAAATCAATGCAACTGACCATGATAATAAAGGCAAGTCCGAAAAAGAAGATAAAGTTAAACAAAAGAAATCTACAGGAAATAACAAATACATTCCTTATGTAGTTTCCGTTATTTTGATATTTATTTGTTCAATTGATATGTATAACAATGGAGCTGCCATCATAAAAGGCCTTGACAATCAATTTGGTTTTATGGATGAATCGGTATATAAGAATTTTATGGATACGGCAAATCCTTTGGTAAAAGAGATAAAAAAAGACAAAAGCTTATGCAGAACTGCATCAGAGCAAATGTTTTCCATGAATGATGCTATGTTGCTTGGTTATAATGGAATGACTCACTACTCTTCGACCTATAATGATAGTATCAATAAAGTCACTTATCAAATGGGATATGCACAAACCTGGTTCTGGAATTCTGCAGACGGAGCTACTCCTGTTGCTGACAGCTTATTCGGAATCAAATATAGAATGACAAAGAAGGAAAAACAGGCTATATACTCTCCTATTCTAAGCAGCGGAGATTATTCCTTATACGAAAACAGCCTTGTACTACCTTTCTGTTATGGAGCTGACACTGCTGCAAATAACACTGCTTTGGAAAGCGAAGATATATTTGCAAATCAAAATTCAGTTATGTCTTCAATAATGGGACAAAGTAAAAGTTATTATGTACCTTTAGAGCAGCTCGATGCCACTACATATAAAGTCAATCAATCCGGAGCTTTATATGCATATATACTCTTGGATAACAGATATGACGGTAACATTATAATAAATAACGAAAAGACTGTTTACTTTGAAGATCTCAGCCAGGCTCAATATTTGGGAGATTATGAAGCAGGAACAACACTTTCTATCCAAGTGATACCTAACGGTGGAGCGCTTAGAAGCTTATATCTGTGTTCTTTGGATGAAAACACACTCAGAGAAGATATACAGTTTCTTGCGGAACATTCTATCAATGTTGATAAACACGGAGCAGGTAAAATTTCAGGTCAGATTGATATAGCCGATAATCAAAGAATTGTTACATCAATACCTTATGATGAGGGATTCACTATAAAAGTTGACGGTAAAAAAGTTGATTATTCAAAATTCTTAAACTCCTTCCTGACATTTGAAGCCACGGCAGGTAGTCATAATATTGAAATATCTTATATGCCGCCGGGATTTAAAGCAGGTATAGTCCTTTCACTTATCGGTATATTATTATTTGCTTTATACTTATATCCGGGCAAAAAAAATATAATAAATAAAATTCAAAATAAAAAATAATATAAAATTCCCCTCCCGGGTTTGATACTTATCCTAATAAAATGTATCAAACCTAAGAGGGGATTTTCATATTAATCTCTGCAAAATGTACTGTATAAATCCAAAATTTTATTGATAAATATCACTCCATATCACCTGTAATATGCCTTCCGATTATTTCATCTATTTTTCCTTCATCCTTAAGTTCCTGAAGAATCTTATTAATCTCTTCCTTAAGCTTTGGATTATCCTTTGAAATCGCGATTCCATAATCTTCTTTTTTATAATCGGAATCAAGCATCTTTAAACCTGCATTTTCCTCAACATATTTTTCCGCCACATCCCTGTCTATAACAACCGCATCGATTTTCCCGGTATTAAGGTCTAAAAGAGAAACACTTATTTTGTTATAAGAAGTCACCTTTTCTTCACCAAAATCCTCCTGACAAAACGCCTCACCGGTCGCACCCTTTTGAACTCCTATCATTTCTGCATTATATAAATCTTCAGCGTTTTTTATCTCAGAGTCTTCTTTTACAATAATAGACTGAATTCCGAATGCATACGGCTCGGTAAAATCAACTATCTTCTGCCTTTCTTCCGTTACGGTAAGAGTGGATATTGCGATATCCGACTCCCCATCCTTCACACTGTTTATAACATCCTCAAAAGGCATATCTTTAATTTCCAAATCCAAACCCATTCTGTCTGCTATAAGCTTTCCTATATCTATGTCGATACCAACTATTTCATCCCCCGAATAATGCTCATATGGCGGAAAATAGGCATTGGTAGCCATTGTTAATTTTCCTTCCCTGACCAGCTTATTATCACCATTTTTATTTTCACATGCACTTAAACATAAAACAATGGTAAATGTTATCAGTAAACTTAACAGTACTCTGTATTTTTTCATACTAACCTCCTAAAGAACATCACTATTCATTATTTCCTTAATTTCCTTCTTGTTCTCATACATTTTCTCGTCGGCAGCATTAAATACATCTATATAACTGTTGTCCACATCTTTTCTGTACTCTGACATACCAATTGCTACACTTATATTTGACCTCCAATCGTCAGGTGAATATTTTTTGTTATGATCATTTATAAGCTCTCTGGTTTTGTTAATGCACTCATCCACGAAACTTTTTTCTGCATTCCTGAGTAATGCCACAAACTCATCTCCACCTATTCTGAAAGCAGCTCGTTTACCAAATGCTTCCTCAATAGCATGTGCAACAGTGATAATAAGTTCGTCTCCGTCCTTGTGACCATATTTATCATTTACCTTCTTAAGGTTATTAATATCTAATACAACCACTGTAAAGGAAATATCCCCCTCTTTTATCTGCCTGTTTATGGCATCTTCCATTTCGCTGTATGCACTATTGTTATTTAATCCGGTCAATGTATCGGTCTTTGCCTGGTCATTAACCACCTTGATATACTCATTTAAAGACTTAGCGGTTTGCCTGAAGCTGTCGGCTAAAACTCCTACCTCATCCTTACTGTATATATCAATCTCAGTATCTAACTTACCCTCCTTATACTTCTTGACTACATTGGTAAGCTTCTTTAGCGGTTTGATGACCGTCCTTATCCAGATAACACACACAATACAGGCAGCCAAAAGCATAATCAGCATAAATATGAGATATCTTTCCAGGAGCTGATTCTGAGGTTTATTCACCTCACTAAGCGGCACATATATTCCCATAACCATTCCGTTTTTAAGCTTTTTTAATACCGCTCTTCGTTGTATATTATCTGATCTTTGATATGTGATGACCTTATCATATTCATTTTCCAGAATGATTTTTACATTTTCCTGCTCATATTCCTTAAGTTCCGAAAAGGCACATCCTTCAGGATAATCCTTATGATATACGACATCTCCGTTTTCCTGAAGCAAAAAAGCCTCTCCGTTTTCATATAAAGATATTTTGGAAACCGAATCTCTGATAAGCCCGACATCAATATCCATTCCTACAACTCCGACAGTATAATCATCCCTTATAAACGGAACAACATATGAGAACATTTCCTTTTCGAGATTTTGATTATAATAAGTGTTCATCCACACCGGATGCCCATGGTTAACCGGAATATAATACCAACCTACTCTTTCAACATCATCCTTATCATACTTGCTCATATCCGTAATTTCATGATTATACCACGTATTTGTTTCATAGTTATAGCAGTACCAAAAACCATCAACGCCTCCATAATCATCAGGATTAAACCTGAAGTAAATGGATAGGGCTCCCTCTGTGTTCTTGGCTATATTATCAGATATAGACTCTATATCATCGCGGTATAGATCTTTTTCTTTTGGATGTATCAAAAGCTCCGGATTTTTGTCCAACTCCTGATAAGCATAATTATAAATTGTGTTAACCGACTGTTCCACGGAATTCAGCAATTCATCAATTTCCTTTTTCTCTTTATCTCCCGTAAGATTTAAAAATGTCTTCATCTCTTCATCCAACACCGTCTTGGTATTGTTATAAGCAATTATGAAGGCAGATGTACCAAATATAGCAAGAATACTGATTATAATAATTATAATCTTTGTTTGAATTGATTTCATTTAACCTCCCACTTAAAATTTCCAACTAATAAATATAATCTCTGTCATTTCATTAGTATTGTAATAGGCTCTCCCTTTAAATTGTCTGCACAGCAATATATCATATTTCTATTATAAAGCCTGATTGAAATAATCTCAACAAAAATATGTGATTAGAAGTAAAAAAAAATAATAAAAAGTCGGTAATGATTTTAATTACCAACTTATTAATAAGCTTTTCTTCAAGTTCTTAAAAGAAATAACATCATAATCGCAACAAAAAATGCAACGTATTTATTTCCGTTGCATTTTCGTTGCTACATACATAATTTTTCATTTACATTTTTTGTTGTTTAACAAAACAACCGTCTCGACGTTGTTTCCTTTGATCAACAAAAACATATCTATGTTGAAATTTCAAAGAATCATGACAGAATCAATTCCTGCTCATCTCCGCTTTCTAAAAACATAATCATATAAATGGGAAGATACGTAACCTTTCCCTTTTTCTCCACGTTACAATTTGCAAAAACTATCCCCTCCGGCATTTCATATTCCGGATTGTTAAGACAGTTGTTCAATGCAGAATGTATCGTATAGTCTTTTCCACTTTTGACCTCTATAGGAAGAGGTTTTCCCTTATATTCGACAACAAAATCTAACTCACCGAGCCTGTTGGAATTATAATAATAGCAACAAAAACCTTTGGAAATAAGTTCTGTGGCGACCACATTTTCATATATACCTCCGGCATTTAGATTACTGTCACCTGTAAGCAGCATATTTTTCGTTGACATTCCATAAAGGGAAGTAAGCATTCCGACATCTGACAAAAAGAACTTAAAAAGACTTTGTTTCTCATTCAATTTTAACGGAATTCTTGGCTCGGTCGCATTAAATGATGCTATCGCCACACCTGCCTTTCTCAACCACAAAAAAGTATTCTCATTGCGTTCATAATGTAGCCCTTTTTTCAAATCGGAAATAATAAACCTTTTATTTTGCTTCAATAGCTCAGCAGGAATCAGATCATATACATTGGTTAAAAGCAGTCTTTTATTCTCTGCTTCATACTGAGTGAAATCAAGTTTATACTGTCTCACTATATCCCTATGCACTTCCATCACTTTATTTATATTCTTTGTTTCAGCATATACGCTGACAGCTTCCGGCATTCCGCCGACCATAAGATATCTGGTAAACAATTCCATTATTTTCTCATTCACGGCATCCATTACCAGACTCCGGTTTTCAAATGAATTTCTTAAACTATCTATGGTAGCAGGACTGATCTGTGCGGTCTGCAGAAACTCCTCAAAGTCAAGCGGATACATTTCGTGTGTGCTCAAATATCCAACCGGAGCCGAATCAATATTTGTCAGTTCAACGCCAAGAAGTGATCCACTTAAAACAAATTTTAAGTTGCCATCATCAACCCAGAATTTAATCTTAGTTACCATCTCTTTGAATCGTTGGACTTCATCGATAAAGACAACAGTTTTTCCTTTTGTTATTATCTGCTCGCTTATGGTAGATAAGCCCATGATCAGTTCATCAATCGAGCCTGCCTGCTTAAGAACCGATATTGCCGCCGGTGTGTTGATCAGATTAATCTCAAAAAGGTCTGCTCCTTCTTCTTTTAATACGTTTCTGATCAGATACGTCTTTCCAACCTGACGTGCTCCCTTTATCAAAAGAGCTTTTTTGCTCGTATGATACCATTCTCTTATGATCTTACTGCTTTTTCTTTTTAATTCCATTTTCGACCTCATACCTATAATTTAATTCTATGTGTAGAATAACCCATCCTTGTCAAAAACACAAGCAAAAAAATCACTGTTGTGTCAAAAACACAAGCCTCAAATTTGAAATTATGTCAAAAAGCAAATTTTTCTGCCGTTTCATGTCTACTTTTAGTGTAGCATCATATCAGTTACCATTTTCTTTTATCTCCTTCTAATGCAATATTGTTGTTAACCTCATAGGCCGTCACAGTTCTGCTCTTACTTGCTGTCACAAAACTGTTCACTTGCCTGTCATTGTTTTTTATGTTTTCCGGGGCTTTCGCCCCGGATCTTAGTCTGTCACCTGCAGCATTTCATGCTC
>JAILOA010000177.1 GCA_024691065.1 Lachnospiraceae bacterium
TGAAAATGTATATAATTATAAAATATACTTCTAAATATAATTTTTCACTTCCATTTATGATAACACAAAACACTTAAAAGGTAAAGAAAAAAGAGTACCTGTAACATAATTACATCGACTAAAAATCCGACTTATATGAAACTGAGGTAACTGTATAAAAAAAAAGAGTGCCTGCCTTATAAAAGACTGACACTCTGTAATTTTATTAATTATAAAACCTTTAATTATCCCTTTACACCACCGAGTGTAACACCGGCAACGATAAATCTTGCAAAGAAAATATATGCAATAATAAGAGGGATAACCGTTACGAAAAGTCCCATATAAACCACACCATAGTCAACCCTGAACTGGTCGGATGTAAGAAGCTGTACAAACATAGGCAACGTCTTCTTCGCATCTGAAGTAATGAGGATTGTAGGTGTAAAAAGGTTGTTCCATGAAGCTACGAAAGCGAAAATAGCCTGGGTAGCCATAGCCGGTTTCATAATAGGAACTATGATCGTATTAAATATTCGAAACTCATTAGCACCGTCTATTCGGGCGGCCTCTATCATTTCAAGAGACAATACACTTTCCATATACTGTTTCATAAAGAATACTACTGTAGGAGCAGCAATTGTAGGAAGGATAAGTGCTAAATAGTTATCTACCAAATTAAGCTTTAACATAAAACGGTAGAAACCGATGATAGTAATCTGTGTAGGCACCATCATAACTGCCATAATGAAAGCCCAAGCAAATTTCTTAAGCTTAAACTGATATACATGAATACCATAAGCTGTTGCTGATGAGAAATAAATAGTACAAAGTGTTGAAGGAATAGTGATTATGAGAGAGTTTCTCATAGCTTTCCACAACGTAATAGCCATACCGTTTTGCTTCTCATTGAGCATATTTAAGTTCTTCATGAAATTACCACCCGGAATAAGAGTAATACCGGTTTTAATCTCATTTGATGTACGGGTAGCATTAATAATCATCAAAAGGAAAGGTAATATCGAAAGTATACAGAAGAATATACATACAATATTTCTGATAAGCTTATGTCTAAACATTTCTGCTGAATATGATGCAGTATCTGCATCTCCACCTGGTCTAGCCATTACTGATTACCTCCCTTCTTTGCTTTCAAAGCCTGAGCTCTAAGTTTCTCAGCCTCAGCTTCCTTCTTTTTCTCTTTCTTAAGTCTTCTTTCCTCATTATCTCCCATACCACCAAAGATAGCAAGTGAAAGAATAAGAGTAATAATAAACAAGAATACGGAAACAGCTGCCGCCTTACCGTCATTACTAGCATGCAGACGCATAATATACATAGTAAGAGTAGTTGACTTATCATTAGGCTGTCCGATAAGACCAGTCTTACTAACGTTAAAGAGTGACGGAATATCGTAGTTCTGAAGACCACCGATAAGTGATGTTACAAGAACATACATAAGAATAGGCCTCAACAAAGGCAATGTAATAGAGAAGAACTGCCGCGCAGAACTTGCTCCATCTATATCTGCAGCCTCATAAATATCCGGACTGATACCCAGTACACCGGAAATCAAAAGAAGTGAAGTATTACCATACCACATCCAGAAAAGAATATATCCTATAATTCCTCTTGTACCGGCAACAGATCTCATAAAATCAAAATTCTTTGAAATAATTCCGGCATCTCTTAAAGTCATTGTAATAGGACCCTGAGCAGAGAACATAGCATGGAAAAGTACTGAGATAGATGCTGCAGTAATTAAGCTTGGAAGGTAAATAATACACTTATACAAGCCACCTAATTTCAATTTAATTCTTTGGTCTGACAGCCATGCTGCCATAAGTAACGAAATAATAATCTGCGGAATAAAGTTAATAAGCCACATAGTAACTGTATTACCTAAATACAGGAGAACATAAGCTTTCTCACCTTCTGTAATTCCTAACAAATCCATAAAGTTGCCTAAACCGGCAAACTCGATTGTTTCCTTCAAGTTTCTCTTTGAATATCTTAACGTACTATAATAAAAAGTTGTTAAAAGTGGAACAAACTGAAAGAATAGATAAACAATAAAGAACGGAGCAATGAAAAAGTAACCCCATCTACCGTACTCTACGGTTTTGCGTCTCTTCTTTGGTGAATTATCACTCATTTGCTCTTACCCCTTTCATAGAATTATACCCTAGATAACTAACGCCTTTAACTTAAACATTTACGTTTCATCTTGAAAAAAAACTGCTTCCTTCACATCCCGAAGGAAGCAGTCAAAAATCATCTTATAAATTTGCTAATAAAGTATTAACTAATTAAGCATTAAGATAATCATATGTATCATGAACTGAAGCCTTGAATGCCTCGATAGCTCCGTCCTTATCAACATTACCCTGAACGAATTCAGCTACCTGTGAAGCCCAGAGATCATTGATTGTCTGATCTTCAGCAGTTGCTGTAGAAGCGTCGATAGAATCTGCAAGTGGAAGGTAGAATTCGATAATGTTCTGCTTAGCTTTCTTGTAAAGCATATCTGAAGCAGAAGCAGCCTTATCAGCCTTGATTGTTGCAAGAGCGTCTGTGTTGTTAACGAAGTCTTTTGAACGAGCATTGATAGCTACAAGACCATCCGGATTACATGTAATCCACTTAATCATTCTACCTGCAAGTTCCTTATCAGAACATTCAGCTGTAGCAGCAAGACCTGTACCACCCCAGAAGAACTGCTGTGGTCCTTCAACGAGGATTGTCTGACCTGTCCAAGTATCAGCGTTTAAGCACCAATATGTGAACCATGGGCATCCGCAGTAAGCGATAGCTGCGTTAGTTTCTTTTCCGTCACCAGTCATGTTAGCGTTCCAGTCTTCTGACCACTGATCAGTGTTGAATGTAAGATCGCCTTCATAAAGCTGCTGAGCAACGTCCATATATTCTTCCATGTTAGGGTCGATTGTGATTGTATCTGAATCATCATACCAACCAGTAGCACGTGAGTTAGAGAATACACGGAATGCCTCTGTGTAACCTGAGAATAATTTACATGTTCCGCCTGAAGCATCATTTACTTTCTTAGCTGCTTCAATAACTTTATCCCATGAACTGAAATACTTATCCTGGATCTCTGCCGGATCTGTTGTTCCAAGATATTCTTTAGCAAGGTCTGCTCTTAACTGGAAGCATCCTGGTGTTGCCTGCCAGAAGAAAGCTTTCATGTTGCCGTCAGCGTCTGTACCAAGATCCTTGTTGTACTGATACATCTTAGCTGTGTCATCTGCTGTAATTCCTAAATCATCGCCTGTGCAAAGAACGTCTGAGTTAACGTATTTCTTAACGTAGTCAACTTCGAGACCCATTACATCAGGATAAAGCTCGTTGCTTGAGTCATTAAGCATTTCATCGATCTTTGTCTGATATGTATCAGAACCACCTGTATTAACGAATACCACGCGAGCATAATCTTCAGCATTAGCCTCCTTATATTCGTTGTCAAGTACGTTCTTGATGTCATCATTCCAGCCCCATACTACAAATGCATCTGCTGCTGAAGCATCACCTGATACAGTGTTCTCTACTTCTGAAGTACTTCCTGCATCTGCTGAAGAACTTCCAGCTTCACTGCTCTCTGATGTTGTAGTTGTGGTTGTGCCACTTGTTGATCCTCCGGTTGTTGAAGAGCTGCTGTCGCTGCCACCACAACCTGTTACTAATGTAGCTGTCATCGCTGTACAAAGAAGCGCGCTCAATACTTTCTTTCTCATAGATTAGATAACCTCCTCATGAAATTGGTTTAAAATTTTTTAACCTTTCGGTTTTTGATATTTTGAAAACCGTTCAAAACCTAAAAGCTCTCCAATCAGTAAATGAACCAACTGACACATTCAAGTTTCGCAATCGTTTTCGTAAATGTATTATATACTATTGTGCAAAATTATACAAGTATTTTTTTATTTTTTTTATTTTTTTGGTAATTATTAACAAAAAAGGGCGATAATCATTACATTTCTGTAATAATTACCGCCTTT
>JAILOA010000214.1 GCA_024691065.1 Lachnospiraceae bacterium
TTTGTAGTAAATAAAGTATAATGTTCATGAGCATTTAACTCCTTTCGGGATGTGATTTTGGGCAATGACATTATACCAAAAAAGGGAGGTAAATGCTCTTTTTATTTTAACCTCCCGAAAATAAAGGATTTTGTAACAAAATAGGAGTGTCAGACTTGACACTACCCCTGTCAGAAAGAAGGGATAATTATGAAATTATTATTAGGAATTTTAATGAATTGTTTATTTGTACCAACGATTATAGCAATGTTCTTTTTACTTTATCCAAAGAATTGGAAAAAACATAAAACTATTTTCGGTGTTTTAAATCGGGATGAATTTAAGGCAGAAGCCGTGTCAAATAAGGTCGATGAAATAGTGGCTAATGCAAAAAATGCAGCGTTTAAAATGATGGTTTGCGGTAGCATTCTCTCTGTTTTATGTGTATTTATACCGGATATGACAGCGATGATGATAATCTTTTGTATTGTGATTGTTTTTGGATTGTTTGCTTTTCAGATTCCTTTTGTAAAAGGAAATGAGGAGCTTAAGAGCCTTAAAAGAGAGCTCGGTATCCAGGCGAGAGGCGGTACAAAGAGCGCTGATCTTAGAAGTATAAATGCATCGCATGCATTAAAAAAATCCGCAATTATCATTCCTGCAGTTATATCTGTTATCGGATTTGCAGTTAGTCTCCTTTATGATTTAAAGGTTATTAAGTTTGGTGACGGTTCATTTCAGGGAAGCTTCGGACTTACTATTTTTTCTGGTGTATTTCTGTTTCTGGTTTTACTTTTCTGGTTTGTAGCAAGCATTATAGACAATGTGAGAAATGAAATTATTTCAGAAGACAGTGATGTAAATGTTAACTATAACAGAGCAAAAAAGAAAATATGGGCAGATTTCAGCATTTGGAATGTCTGGTTAATTGTAGTATTATTGATTGCGGGAATTATATGCTGTGCCTTAGGTGTGTTTGAAATGTTTCAATTGATAGGAATACTGGTTCTTATTGTAGGCATAATGGCTATTATGGTAATTACTTCCAGTAAACTAATTAAATTAAGTAGCATTTATAAATTCGAATCGCCTTTGGATGATGACGATGATAATTGGAAATATGGAATGTTTTATTATAATCCGAATGATCCACGTCTGAATGTTGAAAAGAGGGCCGGACTTGGTGCTACTGTAAATATGGCGCATCCTGTAGGTAAAGTATTATTGGGGGTTATGGCTCTTTCACTGGTTGTGCTTGTGCTTTCACTTGTTTATATTGGCCTCCTGGATAATACAAGGCTTGATCTTAGAGTGGAAAACGGACAGATAATCTGCCATCAGTTTCATGATGAATATAAGATAGATATTGATGACATCAAGGAGATTACATTTAATGAAGATATGAAAGACATGAAGATTATGAAGATTTCGGGTGTGGGAACCGATAAGGTGTTAAAGGGGCGTTTTGCCATAAATAAAGACAGTAATTGCAAGACGTTTATGAATCCTAAAGTGGGATGCTATTTAAGAATTGATACATCCAAAGGAACTTATTATCTGAATGATTCGACCGCCGATGAAACCAGGGAAATATATGAGATGGTGAAATGATTATTTCTGACGTTTCTCCATCACCTTCCAGTTTATAAATCCGTAGATATCATTAAACAGAAATGCTATAAAGCATACAACGACTGAGATATATTTTCTGTCGGCTATGCTCGCAAGTACCCAAAGCACAATAAGTACGATATCATTTGCAGCGTAGGCAATTGAAAAATAAGGGCTTCGCCTGAAGGTAAGATATACCGCGATAAATGTTGTCGTGACCGAAAGAGTGCTTGGATAAAGGTTTGCAGTGTTAAAGTACTTCAATATAAAATAAAAAATAATAGTGATAATTATTGCAAGGAGAGACATAAAAAGTGTCTCTCTTTTGCTTATTTGATTAACTTCAACCTCGGATTTCCTGCCTTTAAAAGGGTGTCTAAGCCAGGCTACAAGGGAGAAGAGCGCCATTGGCATAGTCATGCCAAGATATGTAATCATTTCACCATAGTATGAAAATGTATAGGAAATAATTCCGTATAGGAGGCTGAAAATAATCATTAGAAACTGGCCGAGAGGATTCCCTTTGGCATTAATGATTATCGAGGTTACGCCTATCAGTGAGGCTATAAGGGTCATGTAATTAGTTCTGTCAAATATACAGAAGGATGAGATTATCAGCGTGATGGATGTAAGCCAAAGCGCAATTTCAAGTTTGGAAAAATAGTTTGTCAGTCTGTTTATTGTTTTCATTTATATACTCCAATGCAGGTGTAAGTCTATATACTCCAATGCAGGTGTAAGTATTTATACTTCAATGCAGCTATAAGTCTATATACTCCAATGCAGATGTAAGTCTATATACTCAAATTCAGCTATAAGGCCGGACATTAAGGCAAGTATTGACTTATTATATTTAATATTTGCAAAAAAAAAACATCCGTATCCACATCTTCTAAGACCTAACGATGTGAAACGAATGCATCAAACATTCACTACCCGGTGGCAGTTAATTCTATATTAAAATTATTGCAAAAAGAATATAACATATCAAAAGATG
>JAILOA010000216.1 GCA_024691065.1 Lachnospiraceae bacterium
AATAAAGTCAATTCCGATTAATTCGCTGCTTCCGATTCCGGGTACTCCATTGGAAAATGTAGACGTCTTGACCGGGGATGAGATTTTAAGAACGGTCGCTATATTCAGATTCATAAATCCGGAGGCGGATATCCGACTCGCTGCGGGAAGAAAGCTTCTTCGCGACAACGGAAGGCTCGCATTTGAAGGTGGCGCCAGTGCGACAATCACAGGAGACATGCTTACAACAACCGGATCCACCATCCAAATGGATAAGGAAATGCTTAATGAGATGGGGCGCATTGTGAAGTATTTATAAATAAGATTTTATATAACTCAAACCCTCCTTACCCCGGTAAGGAGGGCATTTTATATTGTTTACACCCCGGTAAGGAGGGTGTTTTTTATTTTGCATACAATCCTGTATTGCAAATGTTTTATTATGCGCCGAAATCCGGAAATGAAGAAAATGATGTTATTTTGTCTTGCATACAATCCTGTATGGCAAATGTTTTATTATGCGCCGAAATCCGGAAATGAGAAAAATGATGGTATTTTAATTATATGTTGGATTATTTATATATAAATGTTATAATAAAAATAGCGTTAAAAATGGATTCTAAGAATATAAAATACAAAATTTTTTGATTAAAAATGGGCGGAAGTCCCAAAAATTCAGGAGATTGTTTATGAAATATACAGTTGATGATAATAAATTAATAATATATCTTGAGGGGCGTATCAGTTCGGAAAATGCACCGCAAATCCAGAATGAAATCTTCGAAATCATTGATAAAAATCAGGATGTACTTGCAAATAATCCGGAAATGGTAATTGAGTTGGATGTCGAAAACCTCGAATACATTTCCAGTGCCGGACTCAGGGTTTTAATGTTACTGAAGAAGAAAGTAAAGCAAAATATTTCGATTATAAATACAAGCCTTGAGCTTTATGAGATTTTCGATGTGACCGGATTTTCAAATATTTTTGAAGTGAAGAAAAGAGTCAGAAATATTAGTATAGATGGTTGTGACATCGTCGGTCAGGGCGCAATCGGTACGGTTTACAGAATCGACGAGGACACCATCGTTAAGGTCTATAATGAAGGCACCTCGATGGAGGAAATCGAGCGCGAGAAGAAGATGGCTAAGCAGGCATTTATAATGGGGATTCCGACCGCGATTGCCTACGATGTTGTTATGGTTGGTGAGCGGTACGGAACGGTGTTTGAGATGCTGAAAGCCAAGAATTTCAATGAATTATTGATTGAGAAGCCCGATGAAAAGGAAGATATAGTTAGAAATTATGCCCGGTTTCTCCGCCAGGTTCATAGCGTGGAGATGGTGGATTCGAACCTGCCGGACATTCGGGATTTGTTTCTATCATTTCTTGATGAAATCGGTGATACATTGCCGAAGGATTTATCGGACAGGCTTCGCGAGCTTATCACGGGAATGCCGAAGTGCATGACAACCATCCATGGTGATGTCCAGATGAAAAATGTAATGTTCGACGGGGATGAGCCTATCCTTATCGACATGGAGAGCTTAAGCGTCGGTAACCCGGTATTTGAATTGCAGGCATTGTACATTACTTATGTGCTCTACAATGAAGATGAACCGGGGAATAGCGGGCGTTTCCTTGGAATTGACGATGAGATGTCGGAATTTGTTTATAACAGGTCGCTGGATTATTATTTTGAGGGATACAGTGATAAGGAGCGAGAGGAGGCCGAGCGTAAAATACGTATCGTTGCCTATATACGTTTCCTACATCTTATATGCGTCAGAAACATCGGACTGCCGGAGCTTTATGAAACCCGTGTAAATCACACAATTGAGCATTTAAGGGAGGAACTTCCTCTTATTACAACGCTCGAAATTTAAGAGAAGAGTGTCTGTTGATTACATTTGAGAGCTATCCTTCTCAACTTTCCGGTGGTCAGCAACAGCGTGCTGCAATTGCGAGGTCTTTAGCTATGCAGCCTGCAATGATGCTTTTTGATGAGCCGACATCTGCGCTTGATCCGGAGATGGTAGGAGAAGTTCTTAATATTATGAAAGAGCTTGCTAATGAGGGTATGACAATGGTTATTGTTACCCATGAGATGGGATTTGCGAGGGAGGTTTCGGATCGTATTCTCTTTATTGATGAGGGCGTAATCAAGGAGGATGGAACTCCTGAAGAAGTATTTAATAACCCTAAGAACCCAAGACTTAAATCTTTCCTTAGCGGAGTCTTGAAGTAAGTGTCGGTTACATTCAGCAAAAAAATATGTTGATTTTAAATAAATAATGAGTTATCATTAATCATATAGATACACGGTAGCTTATATTATATAACTAAGGAGGACTTGATTATGAAATGGCATAAATTTTTTGCATGGGCAACAGTATTTTGCTTCTTTATGACTATGATTACAGGGTATGAGAAAAAGTAAATATTTAAAATGAATCTTACTCAAAGCACTATCGAATGACGGATGACATACGCCAAACGATAGTGCTTTTTTTAAAAATATAACTTAAAAATTGAGGAGTATAAAAAGAAATTACATTTATAAAAGGTGAAATATAAGAATGTGAAACGAAATTTAAAGAGGAGATATTAAAAATGGAAAATGAAATTACATTTAAAAACGGTACTCTTTTGGCTGTTGATTATGGATTTAAAAGTGGTACACTTTATGGAGCGGATTTTTTTGCGAAAATTATAAGTAACAAAATTGTTAAGGCTGAGTACTGCCTTAATGAATGTAAAGAGTGTTCAAGTGGTAAGGTTGAAAATGAAAATGTAGCGATAACCGATGAACAGTGGTCTCTTGTCAAAAAAGCAATAAAGGGGATAGAAGAAATACTTGTTGAAATCCCAATGAAGCCAGCTCCCCGTCCTTTAGGTGAAAACATTTTTATCTTAGATGGTGGGGATAAGGAGCATTTTTATTTGACCTGGGGAACCCCAGATGGAGAAAAGACAATTAAATACAGCATACCAAACGATAGGCGGTTTACTACTTTGATTGCATTGATAAAGGAGATTGTTTGTCCTGCGGGGCGTGAAATAGTCTGGTACGGGGCTCCGGAAATAACCGGTATGTATATGATTGATAAGACTTTGGGAAAAGAAAATTCTTATCAATGTACTCAATGGGAAGATGAAAACAAATGGTATTTTATAATGTATTATTATGAGGGGAGTGAGAGAAAAAGTCTGAGCAAATTCGTTGATGAAAAATCATGGAATCGGATTTTAAATGTATTAAACAGTCATAAATCAACGGAGTATCCGGAAGGATCAAGAAAGATGAGTAAATGTAGCTTAACATTGTATATGTCAGATGGAAAACAGCCAATAGTTGAGCCGGATACGGATACAATTAATGAAATTGTTGAGGTGTTTGGAGAATTAAAAGAATTAAGTGTTTGAAGGATTATAAGAGTTATGCATTAAATATGACTGTCATTGACTTAAAAATGTCAATGACAGTTTTTTGTCAAGTGTTGTGAATTGTACGGTGAATTTGTTATAATATATACAATTATTGGGATGTATTTCCGAATATTATTAATTTTTATAGTGGTTTAAGTAATTTAATTATAAAAATGAAAAAGAATAGTTGATTTTAATAGTAAAGGGGGCGGATATAGATGGCCAATATTTGTGCAAACTGTAAGAAACCATTGGACGAAGGGGCTGTATTTTGTGGGAATTGTGGCGCCAGAGTTATAAATGTAACGCCACCACAGGAAACGCAACCATATCAACAGGGAGCATCGCAAGGAGCACCGGGAGGACAGCCATATCAGCAGGGATCGTCGCCTGGAAACCAACAGTACCGGTCGGGAGCGGCACCGGGAGGACAGCAGTATCAGTCGGGAGCGGTACCGGGAGGACAGCAGTATCAGTCGGGAGCATCGCAAGGAGTACCTGGAGACCAACAACATCAGTCTGGAGCACCGCAAGGTGGATTGCAGGAAAACCAGCAATATCAATCAGGACCGGCACCCGGAGGACAGCAGTATCAGTCGGGAGCGGTACCGGGAGGACAGCAGTATCAGTCGGGACCGGCGCCTGGAAACCAACAGTACCGGTCGGGAGCGGTACCGGGAGGACAGCAGTATCAACAGGGACCTGCCATGAATAACGCACAATATTCACAATCCCAACCTTATAACCCATATATGCAGCAGGCTCAGCAACCTGTGAAACCACGCAAGAAAAAGCCGTCGGGTTGTCTCATAGCTTTTCTTATATTCCTGGCGATAGTAGCAGGAATCGTTGCATTAATTATTTTCGTTGTAAAACCTTGGTTTAAGAAAAATGTTGTGGATAATGTGAAGAAAGCGGTTGAAAATGTTGAATCTGATTTAAATAAAAAGGATAAGTCTTCATCGGAAGATGACTCGAGTGAAGGAAAAGACAATGGTTCAAAGGATTCATCCGAATCAGGGAAAGATGATAAGAAAGACAAAGATGATTCCAAAGAGGATACAAATGCCAAGCAGGCGGATTTTGAAAAATATGGAATCAAGATAAAGCTAAAGAAGGGCAAGACATTTACCTATGTTACGTCCAAAAAGAAATACACGAAGCCTATCAAAGCGAAGATTAAGATAAGCAAATATAAGAGAAGTAAAAAGATTGACAAGAAGATTAAGGTGCTTGCTAAAAAGGGTAAATTCAACCTTAAGGGATATGAGCAGTTGACAGTTGTATTTGATGGTAAATTTAAAAAGAAGGATGTGATGAAAGATCGTTACATTTTTATAAAGACAATTTGCGACTATTATAACATTGATCAGTTTGACAAGAATTTCAAGTACTTTGGCAAAAAGAAAAACAATTTGTACGTGACTAAGATTGATTATAAGGGGAAGACTCAGAAAATCCTGTGTTGCGTCGGTTTTTCCGGTAAATATAAGGGTAAAAATTGGGTTTATAAGGATGTGCGTACGTTTATAGTTCCTAAGGGCTATGACGGAATTGTTTGCGGGTACAAGCATGGTGCATACAAAAATAATGTTCATGTTTATAAAGACCATAAGAAAGGGATTTATCAATTGTTCAGGCTGAAGTAGAGCGACAGGAAATGTACCGGAGTAAAAGCATTTGAATGTATAGAGCGACAGGAAATGTACCGGAGTAAAAGCATTTGAATGTACAGAGCGACAGGAAATGTACCGGAGTAAAAGCATTTGAATGTATAGAGCGAC
>JAILOA010000188.1 GCA_024691065.1 Lachnospiraceae bacterium
AATATTTTTTAAACTTTTCTAAAAATAAAATATGTAGACGAAAAAAGGATATTGTCATTATTTCATATGACAACACCCTATTTCTATTAATAAAAACCTTATATACATTCTATAATACAATTAATTAAGAAAATAAGTTCATATTTAATACAATTGAAAGTACGATGAATAATACAGCAAGTACTCTGGTAGCGATTACAAGACCGCCTTCCATAGAACGAGCTTTATTCTTTCCCCAGTAAGTCTCGGCTGCACCACTGATTGCACCTGTAAGACCTGCCTGCTTACCTTCCTGCATAAGAACAACTACTGAAAGTGCAACGCTAACGATTAAATATAAAATAAGTAAAATTCCATGTATTGTAGATAACATAATATTTCCTCCAAAAATAATTAAAAATTGCCTCACGTCAAAAGATTATACACTACTTAATATTTAAATGCAAGCGAAAAATCAATTTTTATCGCATAAAATCAATATTTTTTTTGCCAATATTCCTACACCCAAAATGCATTTTTTATAATCTTTACATCTTCCCTGCATATCGAAACCACATCAAACCGCATCGGCGAGTCCATTGGTATTTTATTAAAATATATATAAACCATCGCAGAATCTTTTATTCTCTTTTGTTTTCTGTAATCTACAGCTTCCTCCGGAGTTCCGCTTTCATTATCTTTCCTGTATTTCACCTCAATAAATACAAGATATTCTCCGTCCTGCGCTATGATGTCGATTTCGCCCTTTCTGGTATAAAAATTTCTCTCCAATATCTTATATCCGGATTTTTCGAGATATTTAACGGCTAAATCCTCATATTCATTACCAACTTTTCTTTTATTCATTTTATATCCTTAATTAATAAAATTTTTTATAAATGTATCTCTGTGAATCTCACATTTCCCGTATTTTTTAAGCCCTTCTATGTGCTCGGAAGTCCCGTATCCCATATTTTTTTCAAACCCGTAATTCGGATACTTTTTGGCAAACTCTTCCATCATCCGGTCTCTCGTAACCTTCGCAACTATACTTGCGCAGGCAACATTGTAGCTCTTTTCATCGCCTTTAATAACATTTTTCTGAGGAATATCCACCTCCGGAAGCGAAAGTGCATCGATAATCACAACCCCCGGCGCTACATTTAAATTATTAACTGCCTCAGTCATAGCCATAATGGTTGCGTTTCGGATATTTACCTCATCGATTACATGATGATCCTTTATTCCTAAAGAAAATGTAACTGCCTCCCGGGTTATAATTTCATACAACTCTTCCCTTTTTTTAGCTGACAGCTTTTTGGAATCATTGACATATAAAATCCTTGAATCCTTTGGCATTATCACCGCCGCTGTAACGACCGGACCTGCGAGAGGTCCTCTTCCGACCTCGTCAACACCGCATACATACTGATTTCCCTGAGAATAATTCTCATCAAAATCCTTCATTCTTTGAATCCTATTCAATTCTTTCACGTATGCGTCATATTTTTTTCTATAGCTTTTACAAACGGCCTGAACACTCTTTCTTTCATCCTGTTCAAGCTCCTTTAATAAGTTAAGTCCGGACTCAAAGTCCAGACTTAACAAACGTTCTTTTATACTTTTTACTGATTCGTTACTCATGTTAAAACCTCTAAAATGTAAGCGCCCGGGGAATTTTAGCTTTGTTTTACAGCCTGTTTACCACTTTGCCGCTTTCATCTGTTATTTATTTTATCTTTCCGAAATTCTTTAATGGAGCAATTCTCGTTGTTGCCTTTCCTACAATCTTATCCTCATTTACCATACCGATATATTCATTTCTGCTGTCGGTACTCATATTTCTGTTATCTCCCAAAAGGAAATACATATCCTCTCCAAGGGTTATCTCATTTTCCGCGATACCCGGATCGTGAATCTTTTCATTACCATAAGTATCATCGGCAAGGACTTCGCCATTTATATAAACAAGTCCATCCTTAATCTGAATCTTATCACCCGGAAGGCCTATAACTCTCTTAATGAGATATTCTGCATTGCCGGAATCAACATTTGAAAGAGCTCCTGTCGAAAATACAACAATATCATATCTCTTTATATCATGGAATCGATAAGTAATCTTATTAACTATTACAGAATCTCCGTCCGATATAGTAGGTTGCATCGATGAACCTTCCACCTTGGTCTGGCTGGCGACAAATGTTAAGAAGCCCCAGGCAGCTGCAACTGCTATAACAGCACATAATATCAATGTAATTATATCTGTAATAAGTACAGAGGATTTTCCCTCTTCCTTACCCTTTTTCAATTTCTTTCGTTTTGATTTACTTGTTATCTCCTCTAAATCTCCGGATATATCAGTTTCATCCGGACTTTCACTGCCGGAACTCTCGCCTGACTCCTGTCCTTTCGACTCTTCCTTTACAGGAATTGTCAAATCCTCCGGAAATTCGCTTGAATCAATATTTCTGGAATCATTTTCAAATGCAGCTTCCGAGGTTGAACCGGCATAAACTTTGGAATTATCAACGAAACCTGATTCTTCATTTCCAAAAGGAGCAAATGCAACATTTGTTTCATCCTCATCATCTTCATCGTCTTCTTTTTGATTGACAAATGCACTCATTAAAGGCTGTTCCGCAAGTATTCTTTGAATATCAAGAAGTTGTTGTGTTTCAGATTTAACAGGGCCTCCCTGAAGTTCTTCACCTGTTCCGGTATTTTCTAAAGCTGCCCTTTCCTGACGTGCTCTCTCGGTAGCCTCTGCCTGAAGCCTTTCCTGATAGGCTCTTTCCTGTCTTGCCCTCTCTTCGGCTTCTCTTTCGGCACGCTCTCTTTCTTCTGCTTCCCTTTCCACGCGGGCTCTCGCGGCAGCCTCTGCTGCCGCCCTTTCCTGACGGGCTCTCTCGGCCTCTTCTGCCTGAAGTCTTTCCTGATAAGCTCTTTCCTGTCTTGCCCTTTCTTCGGCTTCTCTTTCGGCACGCTCTCGTTCTTCTGCTTCCCTTTGCACGCGGGCTCTCTCGGCAGCCTCTGCTGCAGCCCTTTCCTGACGTGCTCTCTCGGCCTCTTCTGCCTGAAGTCTTTCCTGATAAGCTCTTTCCTGTCTTGCCCTTTCTTCGGCTTCTCTTTCGGCACGCTCTCTTTCTTCTACTTCCCTTTGTACACGGGCTCTCTCGGCTTCCTCTGCCTGTACTCTTTCCTGACGTGCTCTTTCTTCTTCCAAAGCTTTAGAAGCATCGATTTCATTAGAAGTCACATCTACCGGTACTTCTTCAGGAACTTCAGAGTGTTTTACGAGAACATCCTTATTCTGCTCCCGCATTTTATTTCTATATTCTTCATAATTATCGCCGTAAACATCTCGAAGCAATCTTTCTTTCTTTGCTTCTTTGTTTTCCTCCATCGCTTTCCTTGCACCATCCAAAGAACGCTCTTCAGGAATAACATTGTTCTTAACAAAACCACTAACGGCATTTTTTATTTTGGATGCACCTTTTTTAACAGGCGCAAGATCAAACTTTATGGTAATATTAATGGTTTTTACATCACTATTTGTCTCGGTATTATTATCAACAACCTCTACCTCATCATCTTTAATCGGTACTATTGCGCCATCAACATCACTTATATCAATTACTTCTTCCGAGCTTTTTTCAGTCCTCGATTTCAAAGCATTCTTAGCTTTTTCACTCAATTTACTTCCTTTAACGGTTGTATCCTTAATATTTGATTTATCCGGGCTTAATGTATCATTACCAGATTTTTCATCAACACCTTCTCTTGAATTATCAGAGGTTTTTTCGGAAGAATTATCCATAACCTGAGAAGCTGAATTTTCATTAACACCTGCTCTTAAATTATCAGAGGTTTTTTCGGAAGAATCATCCATAACCCGAGAAGCTGAATTTTGTTTTTTAACAGCAGAATCAGCCGCTTCAGCTCTTGCCTTAGCGACTTGTCTTGCATATATAACTCTAATTTGATTAGGCGTAAATGTCTTTCCCTGAGCCAGGGCCTGCGCCTGAATCTGCTTTATTTGATCATCTGTAAGAGCTGCAGCTGCCGCACGTCCGTATTCCTCAGGACTGCCGATAACACTTCTTCCGGTTCCCTGCCTGTCTTTCGTAGCATTTACCTGATCTCCCTGAGTATTTTGCGCACTATTCGCCCTGCTTTTTGCTACTCTGTTCAAATAAATTTGACGTATTTGTTCTTCTGAAAGCACCTTCCCCTGTGCTGCTGCCCGGGCCTGAATCTGCTTTATTTGCTCATCCGTAAGCCCAATGCCTTCTCTTCCATCACTGTTTCCCATAAAAGTCCTCCGGTTTCTCGAGGGATATTCGTCCTATCTTCCCTTTTCTGAAATCATCGATTAATATAATAGCCGATTTTTCAGTATCATATTCATCACCCTTTGATTTACATCCCCTAAATTTAGCAATTTGTAAAAGAACATCATAAGAGTCCTTAACATCTGCCAATTTATATTTTTCAATCATATAAGACTCATAATTTTCCATAAGAAAATCCACAAGCTTAACGCTTAATTCGTAGGTATTTAGTATCTCATCTCTGATAGATCCGACAAAACTTAAATTTAAACCTATCTGTTCATCATCAAACTTAGGCCACAAAACTCCCGGCGTGTCCATAAGTTCTATATTTTTATTAAGCTTTATCCACTGCTTTCCCTTTGTAACACCCGGTTTATTACCGGTTTTAGCAGATGTCCTTCCGACCAGGGCATTGATAAATGTAGACTTCCCTACGTTAGGTATTCCTACTATCATAGCTCTTAAAGGCCTGTTAATAATACCTCTTTTTTTATTTCTTTCTATTTTTTCAGCGCAAGCCTGATTTATAACATCTACTATACTTTTAACATTCTTTCCGGCCTTGGAGTTTACCTCCTTTACAAAAAGCCCTTCCCCCTCATAATACTTTCTCCACTGAGAAGTTATAGCTTCGTCCGCCAAATCAACTTTGTTTAATACAATAATCCTCGACTTTGAATTAGCCAAACTGTTAATATCAGGATTTCTACTACTTTGTGGCACTCTTGCATCTGTAAGCTCGATTATAACATCGATCAGCTTCAAATCCTCACGCATAATTCTCATAGCCTTACTCATGTGCCCGGGGTACCATTGTATATCCATATCTAACAACCTTTCGTTACATTTTGCGGTTAAACTCAAAAAAAACCACTAACTGTTATTTTACACCTTATTAAATAAGCAAGCAATCGTTTTTTATATTTTTCCCAAAACTACTTTGTAAATTTATCAATTCCATTTACAAATGCAAATGGTTTTCGTCTGATGAAAGCTTTTCCGATAATATCGGCTTTCTTTACATTTCCTACAGTTGACTCACGGCTGTCCAGGCAATTGTTTCGATTGTCTCCAAGCAGGAAATACTCTTTCTTGCCTAATTTTATCTCTTCCCTGGCAACGCCTTCGCTTTCCATCTTTTCAAATGCAAGCTTTTCCTTTATTTTCTTGCCATTTGCATAAAAATAACCATCCTTTATCTGAACGGTTTCACCGGGCAGGCCGACTACTCTTAAAACAGTATAGTACGTGTGATCGGAACTCTTCTCACTGACAACCACTACGTCTCCTCTTCTGACCGAACCCAGTTTATAACTAAGCTTATCAACAATTATCTTATCGCTTACACTTAATGTAGGCGACATATTTTCATCTGCTATTTCCATTTCAACAGTACCATAGGTTATCAAAGCATATGCTATCAGAATAACCATTATTACTTCAATCACAAAAATTATAATTGAGAAAATACTGCTTTTTGAAACCCTTTTTTCGTTAAGGCTTATATCCTTTGCCATTTGTACCACCTGAAATAATATTTTAACATAACTCTAAGCTCTTAAAAAAGAGCTTAGAGCATATAATAATTCCGATAAAATATTCCTTATTGTTCTTTGTTTTTGATAAATCAAATTAATTAAATTAGCTGAATAAATCTATAAACATTCAAATATTTATAATTGGTTGAAACACTTTTAATACATTTAAAAGTCATATTCCCTCGAAGCCCTTTTTGACATTCAAATATATGTTATCGGTTGAACCACTTTACTACATTTAAAAGTCATAATCCCTTGAAGCCTCGATTGCATGGGCTTTTATAATGCATTTAAAATGTTCCTTGCAATATATTTCAATAAAATATTCCTGTGTGATAAATTCCGAAAATTCCATCAAACTTTCACACAGACTTAAAAACTCTTTGAATTTTAACCTTCCTTTTTTTACAAGGAGAAAATACTTACCCGATTGTTCACTCTTATAGAGCGCTGTCGAAGCCCTGTTATTATCATTTGCATGTATTGCAAACTCATGAAGAGCCTCCAATGAATTAAAGCAAAATAACTTAGGAAGACTTAAGAAACGCTTCTTTTCTTCTTCCTTACGCTTCATATCAGCCTTAATGCGTTCTTCTACCTTCTTACGATTTTTCTTTTGCTTCTCAACTATGTCTTCATCGTTATCTTTGGTATTGCTGATATAATTTTTCAAACCTTCGAAAAACTCATTAACACGCTCTATATCTTCGGAAGTAAGATTCTGACCTCCATCAAAATCCGTATCATCATCGTTATCATTCTCTAAAGAATCCGTAAAATCTTCATCCTCATCCCAATCACGGTCATCATCATCATCATCATACCCGCCAAGTGAAAACATCTCATCATCTTCTTCATCATCGTCATCGTCTGTATCAAGAAATGCCCCGAAAGGTAGCGGTGGAATTCCCGGTTTCATCGTTCCCGGAAATATGCCTTTTCCTTTACCGTTTGCATTTATCTCGGAAATAGTTATCTTCATCGAGCCATCACCCAATGCCATAACCTGCATAGCAAGATTTCCGCTCCTTGGAAAATCATCCAATTTTTCGCTGGCATGTAATATTATCTCATCCGCAAACAACTGAGAGAGGTCCTTATCAGTGATAAGATCTTCAATAGCGTAACCCATTTTATTCATTTCATCTCTGGTAATGTAACATTGAACCGTATTTTCATCTAATCTTCTAAATTTCATAGGCCACCTCACTTTACTAAAGCAAAATATCCGATTACCAACACTCCTAATATTATTCTGTAAACACCAAATACTTTAAAGTCATGTTTCTTAATATAGCTCATCAAAAACTTAATAACAACTATTGATACAACAAAAGCTGTAATCATTCCTACCAATAACACTCCGACTTCCAAGCCCGTAAAATGAAATCCAAACTTAACTAATTTGAGTAGACTTGCCCCAAACATAACAGGTACAGCCAGGAAAAATGTATATTCCGCAGCTACAGATCTGCTGAGTCCCAATACAAGTCCGCCTATGATTGTAGCTCCTGATCTGGAAGTACCCGGAAATACTGCTGCTATCAATTGAAACATTCCTATTAAGAATGAATTTAAGTATGTTATTTCCGCTATAGAATTAGTATTTGCCTTTTTATTTTTATTCACGTTCTCAACAACTATAAATAATATACCGAATATTATCAACATAGCTGCTACTACTTTATAATTATAAAACATTTCTTCTAATTTGTCACCTAATATTAACTCAATTATTACAGCCGGGATACAGGAAACTATAACTTTGAACCACATAACCCAAACATCTTTTTTGATATAATGGTCCTCCTTTTTTGAGGAGAATGGCCACAAATCCTTAAAATAAAGTATTACAACCGCCATAATGGCACCGAGCTGAATAACCACGAGATACATTTCCTTAAATTCGTCCGACATAGATAAGCGAACAAATTCATCAAGTAAAATCATATGACCTGTACTACTTACTGGAAGCCACTCTGTAATTCCTTCCACAACACCAAATAAAAATGAAATTAAAATCTGTAACATACTTCTTTCCTCTTCACACTTTCATAATTTTATTATACTTATATTTATTATAATGTCATTAAACCTGTGGTTTAATATTATTTATATATATTTATATACTGGAT
>JAILOA010000334.1 GCA_024691065.1 Lachnospiraceae bacterium
CGATTATATAATATAAAACAATCGGTGCCTTTAATTTTAATAAAGATATAAATCATATCGGAAATTTTGGTGATTAAAGGCGTTATAAGTACAGATCAAATAGGAAGATCCGATAACTTAAAGGCGTTATACAAGGTAAACCATATCTTTATAAGTACAGATCAAATAGGAAAATCCGATAACTTAAAGGCGTTATACAACATTAAAAATATTTAGAAAACGAGGGGTAAAAAATGTATTTTGAGGAAAAAGATAATTGTCTCATTATGAGAAACAATGATGAAATTATGTATCTTAAGGCGTGGGGAAAGAATTCGCTTCGCTTTCAGATGACAAGGGCAGCTGAGATGGACGCAGAGGATTGGGCTCTTACGGAAAGCGTTTCGGGAGCGGACTTTAAGATTGAAAAAGAAGAAGTGGATATGACAGAGCCTTTCTATCATACACCTGAGGAAATCGAGAAACATAAGCAGACCGGAGTTATTTATTATGTAACTAACGGAAAGATTAAGGCGAAGATAGATCCGGAGGGCGTTATCAGTTATTACAGAACAACCGATAATGCGCTTCTTACCAAGGAATATTGGAGAAACAGAAACCGTATTGACAGATTCTGTGTGCCTTTGAGAGTGGATGCCAGGGAAATGAAGCCGATTATCGGAACCACCGATTACGAGCTTACTATGCGATTCGAGGCATTTGAAGGAGAGAAGCTTTTCGGACTTGGTCAGTATCAGGAGAATTGTCTGGATAAAAAGGGCTGCGTGCTTGAGCTCGCGCATAGAAATTCACAGTCCAGCGTTCCATTTATGATTTCTAACAGAGGATATGGATTTTTATGGAATAATCCTGCAATCGGAACCGTTACATTGGCAAATAATAAGACCGAGTGGTATGCTAAATCCACGAAAAAGCTTGATTATCTTATAATTGCCGGCGATACACCGGCTGAGATCGAGGAGCAGTTCGCAAACTGTACCGGTAAATATCCGATGATTCCTGAGTTTGGTATCGGTTTCTGGCAATGCAAGCTTCGTTACAGAACCCAGGAAGAGGTACTTAAGGTTGCGCGTGAGTATAAGAAAAGGAATTTGCCGATAGATGTTATAGTTATTGATTTCTTCCACTGGACACGTCAGGGCGAGTTCAAGTTTGATCCGCACGAGTGGCCGAATCCGGAGGAAATGGTCAAGGAACTTAAGGAAATGGACATCGAGCCGGTTGTTTCGGTATGGCCTACAATCGATGAGAAGTCCGAAAACTTCGGAGAGATGGCATCTAAGGGATATCTTATCAAGAGTGACAGAGGTGTTCTTGTCAATATGACATGGATGGGAAATACCATTTTCTATGATGCAACTCATCCGGGTGCAAGAGAATTTGTTTGGAATAAATGTAAGGAAAATTATTATGATATGGGCATTAAATGCTTCTGGCTGGATGAGGCTGAGCCTGAGTACGGTCCATATGACTTTGATTTGTATAGATATTATAAGGGTACCGCTCTTCAGTGCTCGAATATTTACCCGTTGATGTATGCAAAGGGCTTCTATGACGGCATGGAGAAGGAAGGTCAGGAAAATATATTGAACCTCGTAAGAGCTGCATGGGTTGGTTCCCAGAAGTACGGCGTACTTGCGTGGTCGGGTGATATACATTCTTCTTTTGCGGCTATGAAAATGCAGGTTCAGGCAGGACTTAGTATGGCTCTTGCCGGTATTTCATGGTGGACCTCGGACATTGGCGGATTCCTCGGCGGAGACAATAAGTCGCCGGAATTTAAAGAGCTTATGGCACGTTGGTTTGCGTGGGGTGCATTTTGCCCTGTATTCAGACTACACGGTGAACGTTCTCCTTATTATGAGAGGGATGTCGAATACCGCGATAACATCCGTCTTTTCTCATCTGCGCAGGACAACGAGGTTTGGACCTGGGGTGAGGAAATATATGAGATTTTGAAGCAGTTTATGCTTATCCGTGAGAAACTTCGTTCCTACATACGCGAGAGTATGAAGGAGCTTCACGAAAAGGGAACTCCTGTTATAAGACCGCTTTGGTATGATTTTAATGCAGACAAAGAGGCCTGGAATGTCGAGGATGCCTATATGTTTGGACCGGACATCCTGGTTAAGCCGATTACAGAGGCAGGTGTAGAGGAAACTACAGTTTATCTCCCTGCATTTGAAAATGCATCGGATGAGTGGGTTGAGAGCAGAACCGGTAAGACATACGCCGGAGGCCAGGTGGTTACCGCAGTTGCGGATCTCGGAACAATCCCTGTATTTACAAGGAAGAGCAAGAATATCGAAGTTTATTAATGTAAATATATAAATATATAAATATATAAATATATTAATATAGTGAAAGACCTTGAGGCTTTTGAAGCGAAAGCTCCGAATGACATCAAGGGTCTTTTGTGTTAACATAGGGTATAAGTATTAAAGGGTTGAGGTTTTTAGATTAAATTTGAATTTAAAGAAAGATAAAAGGTTTATTTATGAAATTTATAGCTGATGAAAATTTGGTAAAGGTTTGCGGAAGAACGGTTTTCAGGGATAATGTGAGATATCTCGGTTACTCCGGATCGGGTGTTGCATTTAAGTTCAGAGGAAAAAAGGCATGCGCTGCATTTATATCCGATGCATCTAAGAGAGAGGATTACTTACATGCTTTTGTCGCAGTGTTTGCCTATGAGGTTTCTGAGGAAAGTAAGGCAGAGGCTACGGACGGCGTCTGGGAGGAAAGGGTGCGTAAGGCCGCACAGAATGATGTTCCCGGGACAAGAGCTAATTCTTATGGTGTAAAGCTTGATTTGGGCGGCGATAATTTTGAGAAGAGAATTGAAATCGATGCCGATGAAAAGGAAGTGGTTCTTTATG
>JAILOA010000363.1 GCA_024691065.1 Lachnospiraceae bacterium
CAGATTAAAAAAAAGTTAAAAATCGGTAAATACGGATAAAGACAATACAAATATCCTTTTATTCTGAGAAACCTTATAAATAAAGGGAAAACGCCTAATTCGTCTTGCCGACTGTCCTTCCTCTGGATTAAAAAAAGATAAAAATCGGTAAATACGGATAATGACAATACAAATATCTTTTTATTCTAAGAAGCCTTGTAAATAAAGGGTAAACACCATATTCGTCTTGTCTGCAGCTCTGCCTCCGGATTAAAAAAAAGATAAAAATCGGTAAATACGGATAAAACAAATATAAATATCTTTTTATTCAAAGAAACCTTATAAATAAAGGGGAAGCACCATATTCATCTTGACTGCAGCTCTGCCTCTGGATTAAAAAAAGATAAAAATCGGTAATTACGGATAATACTAATATAAATATCTTTTTATTCTGAGAAACCTTATAAATAAAGGGGAAACACCATATTCGTATTGCCAGCAGTCCTGCCACCAATTAAAAAAGGATAAAAATCGGAAAAGAACTAGGATAACTAATGATATTTTATTTTATTAAAAATATTTTTTATATAGTTATTTAATATAAAACAAATGGTTGTTTACATTATAAAAAAAGCTGTTATAATAGAAAATAAATATAAAATAATTCATAAGGATAAAAAAGTGAATGTGGCAAATATATTGATGAATCAAGAAGCTAAATTTGAAAGATTTCGTGATGAAGTTTTGAGTAATTTTTCTGAAGAGTTCGGATCTGAACTACTTACAAGAATTGATTACTTAAGACACAATCACAACTCTTATCTGCAAGACCTTTTAAATTCCTGTGATACTCCTGAGGATGCAGCGCAAGAGTTTATATATGATGAAGCTCGCCTCCAGGCCAAGAATATATTAGATCGTTTTACTGATGATGAGCTGATAGAGCAATTTGCTCAAAAAGATAGTTATCTTGAGCTTTCTATATGGGATAAACCTTTTGTTGTAAAAATTGAAGGATGGAATCCTGATACAGATCTTTCTCCAAAAGATTTAAGAGAAGATTTGTACGATTTTGTTGAATATTCGGAAGTAGAGTCTGGTGTTCATTTTGAAATAGTTAATGATTAGACACATAAGGGTACAATACTATGATACTTACAGTTGCTCATACCAAAGGCGGAGTTGGAAAAACAACAATTTCTATTCAACTTGCTACTTACCTTAAGGCTATTAAAAAGGTTGATAAGCTTTTACTTATTGATGGTGATCCACAGCGATCTACTTTGGATGCAATTTCGGAACGAAATTCTAATGATAAATATCCACCAATAAATTGTGCGCAATATTTGACAGGAAAAGAACTTGTCGGCCAATTAAAGTCTCAGCGTGATACCTGGCAGCAGATTATTATCGATATTGGCGCTAGAGATAATAACGCTTTACGAGCTGCTTTGATGTATTCAGATGCCCTTTTAATTCCGGTGCAGCCTCGTGGATTTGATCTTCAGGCATTGCGTGATCTTCATATCGTAATGGATGATGCCTGGAGCCTTGATGCTCATTTTAAAGCTTTCGCCTTTCTTTCAATGGCAGACTCACAAGGTTCATCAAATGCAGAGTCTCAGGAATATCTGTCAAATTATGAAGATATTACCTTCTTAGATGCACCGATTGTAAGAAGAAAAGCTTTTGCTTCTACTTCTCTAGCAGGTATTAGCGTTTTTGAAGAATCTCCAAAAGATCCAAAAGCTTGTAAAGAAATGGAAAACTTAGTTTCACAATTATATAGTTAGAGTTATCGGAGTTATTTATGGCCAGAACAACCGTTCCTCAGTTTAAAGAAAATGAGAAGAAAGTTTCTGTAGAAGAACAATTAAAGAATGAAGTGGTTAAAATGCCGGATGATGCTAAAGTTGAATCTTTTATTGATGGAGCTGAATCCAGTAATGAGCCAAAGGCAAAACATCCTGGTGGAAGGCCTCCTCTTTCAGAAGAAGAAAAAAAGGTTGGAATTACCTTGTATCTTCCAAAAACTTTATTAGCTGATATTACTGCTGCAGCTAAAAAAAGAATGCTTCCTCGTAATTCTTATATTATTAGCTGTCTTGTAAATTCATTAGAGCAGCAAGATTAACTTTCCTTCAGAAATTTAGGAGATCTTGTAATCTTTTACAGGATCTCTTTTCAAATAGTTCTTATCTAGTTAAATAAACCTTGTTTTAAATTTATTTTATATAAAATAACTTGTTGTTTTGTATTCGTTCAATTGTGATTTATAGGCGTGCTGGCGCACGATCACTATGCCCTGCCTCCCTCCCTCCTCAGGGGATGCACACTACTAAGCCAGGTCGTGGTCTCGGCGGTGTGTCTTTTATATCCGAGGCCACTCCCTTTTCTTTGTGATAAAGTGCCCTACTCCATTGCTGCGCTGTGTCGTAGTAGCACTTTATCAACAAAATTGACTTATTAGCGGACATCCCCTTCGTCGGTCGGGAGGCAGGGCATGGGTTCGCTTTTCCGCGTTGCTTCAAAGCGGTTGACGTTCAAGCCGTCAACGATCATCTGTTAGGGAGGAAAGATGGGCGGTGGGTGTCTATCTTGTGCGAAAAAGTTGAGATCGCAGATAGGGCAAGGTTTTGCGAATATTAACTGTCTTAAACGTATGTTGTCATAGTATAAATACTCCCCTGCTGGCATAAGAGTATTATAACATAATAACTATAAAAAAACAAGAAAATAAAAATAAAATAACTAGTTAAATACTAGTAAAAAACTATTTACAAACTAGTTAAAAACTAGTAAAATACTCATATAGAAATTAAGGAGAACAAGGAGTATTTCAATGTTTAATTCTATCGCACCAATGCCTATCATTGTTAAAAATTACGCAAGAAAATTTGGTGTTACAGTTCGGATGCAAGGTTCTTTGGCATACACCAATGGAAAAACTATAACCATTCCTAGATTAGATATTACAGATCCAATAAAAGCTCGTCTTGCTTATGGTTATCTTGCTCACGAGTCAGCTCACGTTAGATATACAGATTTTTCTATTCTTAAAAGGAAAGAATTTAAAAACAATGAACTAATGTTCTCTTTATTTAATATCTTAGAAGACTCAAGAATTGAAAATCTAATTTCAAAAGAATTTATCGGAGTTTACGAAAATATTGCTTTATTGAATGATTACTACAAAAAAGAATGGATGGATTTTGTAAAAAAAGCAAATTCTAAACCTGTCTTAAATGTCCTTCTTTCTTTTATTCAGGTGTACTCACATTGCTATTTTCAAAAATATGAGTGTGATTATTCAAAAGCACGTCAATTATATTTTTTATTAAAGCCACGTTTCAATAAACTAAATGCAGTTGCAAGACTTGTAAAAGAAAGTACAAAAGCAAAAGACAGCTTGGAAATGTTTAAATACTGCAAAAAAATTTATGAGTTAATTTCTAAGGCTGAATATAAATCCAATCAATCCCAAAATGATTTAGATACAGAAGAAAGGAATGATTATTTAGAACTTAAAACAAAGCAAGTAAAGCAAGACGATAATTGTAGTAAAGGATTTAAGGCTGAATTTGTTAATTTTAATAGAGAATTAAACGGTGATCGTGATAAAGCTACACCGTTCAAAGGAGGAGCAAGCATACTATCAGAAATAGCCGATAACAATTCATCAACAAGAGATGATTTTGGAGTTATTGATGAGCAGGAAACCGACAGAGGCGATCCAAACTTTATAACAAAGGCAAAAGAAGTTTATGCTCTAAGGGCAACTATTTACAGAAAGTTAAATGCTTATGTTGAACTATTGAAGGAAAGAGGGCAGAGCGGAAGAAAAATTGATATATATAAGGCTCAAAGATTAAGGCTAGGAGAGGAAAATATATTTTTTAGAAACTCAGTTGCAGAAGATTATTCAACATCAATTCAAATTTTAGTAGATGTATCTAGTTCTATGCTTACTACTGATGGTTTAAATTATTCAAGAGCTGAATATGCTTGTATTTGTGCCTTAAATTTAGCGTTAGCACTAGAAGGAATAGACGGAATTAAGTCTGCTTGTCACTTTTTTCCAGGTAAGAATAATGAGTGTGAGACGGCTTTAGATTTTAATCAAAGAGCAAGTAAAAGAGCTCCATTTTTTGACCAAAGACCAAGAGGATCTACACCATTAGCACAAGCCTTGTTTTTAGCATTGAATAAAATTATAAATGCGAACTGCAATAGAAACATCATTATTGTGCTAACAGACGGAATGCCCGACAGTGTTAGTAATGTAAAGCACGGTTTTGACATTGCAAAAAAAATGAATGTAGAAATATATGGAATTTCCATAAGATCAGAATTTATTGAGAAGTTATTTGAAAATTATCAAGTTATAGAAAGTCCTTCAGAACTTAATAAAGCTGTTTTAAATCTGTTTAGCAAGGTTTTTGATATTCAGAAATTAAAAGTCGCTTAGTAGAAAAAGCAGTTGCCCTTGTTTAAAAGCAAGGGCTTTTTTATATAAAAAAAATATAAAAATAAAGTTAAATAATAGTAAATAACTATTTACAAACTAGTAAAAAACTAGTAAAATACTTACATAAACAAAACGAAATCAAATCTTAATTTTCTACTAGGAGATTTAAAATGGAAACAACATTAAACAAGAATATATCAAAGGAAGAGCTTTGCGAAATCTTCAAAACTGATACTTGTTACGTCAATTCTATGGAAGTACCTGTTTTTTGCGATATGTCAAAAGTGCCTTCTTTAGATCCAAACTATGTTTTTAATACCGAAATTTTAAATCAAGTTTTACTGTTTTTAGCTAATCCATACAATGATTGCTTATTTCTTAGCGGTGCAAGTGGATGCGGAAAAACATCAATTATCTTACAGATTGCTTCTCGCTTAGGTTATGCAGTAGAGCAGATCACTTGCTCAGCAAAAACAGAAATTCAAGATTTAATAGGTCATCAGATCATTAAAAAAGGCACTCTGTCATATGAATATGGCGCACTTGCTAAAGCTATGCTAGAAGGAGAAATACTTTTAATAAATGAAATTGATATGCTTGGAGCAGGTGAGTTATCAGGCTTAAATGATGTTTTAGAGGGAAAACCTTTAACTATTGTTGCCAATAATGGCGAGGTTATAAAACCACATCCAAATTTTAGAGTTATAGCAACAGGCAACACTAAAGGTAACGGAGACAATACAGGCTTATATTTAGGAGCTAGGGTTTTAAACAAGGCTTTTCTTGACCGTTGGCGCTTTGTTGAATGTACTTATCCGTCAGCAGAAAATGAGAAGGAAATATTAAGAAAATCTTGTCCTAAAATTTCTGAGGAAGATTTAGAGCATTTTGCTCAACTTGCCGTTGAAATAAGAAGAATAACAAACAACGGAAGTGATGAAATGTCTTGTGATTTAAGCTGTCCATTTTCTACAAGAACTCTTTTAAGAATTGCACGTTTTTATGAAAATGTTGAACCTTACACAATTTACGATGCAGTGAAATATGGTTTTTCATCTCGTTTATCTGAGGTTGAATCGGAATTTATATCAAGATTAGTTTCTGATGTTTTTGGAAACAATCATATTAAGGTTTTAGAAGAAGAGCCTAAACACACTGTAATTAAAAGAGGAAGAAAGAAGGTCAGTAAGATCGCCTAATTAATAGTTTTATTAAAACTGCACTTTCATTTGAGAGTGCAGTTATGAATGAGATTAATGGGGTTTAGCTCAAAATCGCGCCGGAAATTGCCGCCAGAAAATTTTTTTCCTGCAGCTCTCAAGTTCGCTTGCAAAAAATTTCCTGGAACCTTTTTCATCCAGTTGCGAGCAACTGGGTTTGCGATAAGCTTCGCTTTCGTGCTCATAAAATCATCACCCTGAGATCTACGTCGCTGGCGCTTATGTGATGATTTTATTCCGCATCACTTTCGTGACAGGGCCACTGTTTTTTAATGTAGGAAGTGGCCCAATGCTGCTCGCTTCGCTCGTTCTTTTTTTTAGTAAAAAAATATTTTTTTTACTTATTTATTAGTTTTATTATCTAGTTTAAAACTAGATAATAAATATTATAAAAATAGTTTTATTTACTTTGGAACTCTTATGACATATAACCTTTCAAAAGTCTTAATTATTGATACTGAAACTACTGGTCTTTCCTTATCGGATGAGATCCTTCAGTTATCAATTATTGATGGTACAGGAAAAGTTTTACTTTCCAACTTTTATAAACCTGTTAGTCATTCCTGCTGGCCTTTTGCATATAAGGTTAATCTAATATCTCCAGAGATGGTTCAGGATTGTAGGCCAATAGCTGCTGATGCAGCAGCTATTGGATCACTAATTAGGGATGCTGAAGTTGTTGTGGGCTTTAATATAAGGTTTGATATAGGAATGATTGAGAGAAACATTCCTGGGATTTCATTCTCAGAAAAACAAATTATTGATGTGCACAATTTATATGTAAATTTTGAGAAACAGGGCAGAGTAGAAAAATTATCTCGCCATCGTCTGGCAGACGTATCTCAAGCAATGGGATTTAGCGTTTCTTCTGGTGAAAGACTTCACGATGCTTTAACTGATGTTAAAGCAACGTTACATTCTTTTTTGCAACTTAATAACGTGATAATAAACAGATAATAACTATAAAATAACTAGTTAGTTTATATATAAAAAATATAATTTAAGTTATTTTGCTGCTTTAAGTAAATGCTGAGTTTATTTGTATCTTTATAAACAAAACATTTGCTTATAAATTCAATAAGATACAGATAAATAACTGCCTTATAGTGCATTTTGTGCAGCTTAAAGCCGGTCGTTAAATTTTCCTCTTATAGAATATTTTTTATTTTTATGAGGAAAATTTATGTTTTATATAGATCTTTATGAAGCCCAGAATTTGCTTAAAGAAGCAACTTTAGTCTTTTCTTCAGAGATAGATAACTTAGAAGAAGATGATATGTCTTTAGGAAAGGGAATTTTTAGTTTATACCGTCTTAATTCCGGAAAACACATTGTAGAAGCCAACCTTGTCAATCAGAAGCATAAAGAATACTCCTTACTTATATCGCCATCAGAAGTAATTAAGGCTTTTTATTGTTTTAATAGGGCAGGGGAGATGTTCTCTTATTTAGAGGCGTTGTATGACTCAGATTATGAGGAAGTAACAATA
>JAILOA010000201.1 GCA_024691065.1 Lachnospiraceae bacterium
GGCTCAATCTTACAATCCTTAAGTATTACAAGAGAATCAGGATTAACATTAATGGAACCGTCCTCATTGTAGACATCCTTATCAGGTTCAATTAAATCATCATAAAGTCTGATTTCGGCATCTCCGGCAGTCTGAGCGCAAACCCAGTGAATGGTTCCCTTAACCTTTCTACCGGTAAATCCCGTACCACTCTTGGTTTCAGGATCATATGTACCATATACACAGGTAACTTCACCGTTTTCATCGGTATCATAACCGGTACATTTAACAAAATAAGCATTCATTAAACGAACCTCATTACCCGGATATAATCTCTTATATTTGCTAGGAGGCTCAATCTTAAAGTCTTCCTTTTCAATATAAATCTCTCTTCCAAAAGGAACCTTTCTCTTACCAAGCTCCTCATTTTCAAGGTTATTATCAACATCCAGATACTCAATCTCATTCTCCGGATAATTTGTAATAACAAGCTTTAATGGCTCGATAACAGCCATTGCTCTAGGCTTCTTAAGCTTCAAATCCTCACGGATACAATACTCAAGCATTGCAAAATCTGAGGTTGAATTAGCCTTTGAAACACCGGAAAGCTCCATAAACTTTCTGATAGCCTCAGGAGTATATCCCCTTCTTCTGAGGGCTGCAATCGAAACAAGTCTCGGATCATCCCATCCATCAACTATTTTTTCTTCCACAAGTTTCTTTATATAACGCTTACCTGTAACAACATGGTCAAGGTAAAGCTTCGCAAACTCAATCTGTCTAGGTGGATTTTCAAAATCAGTATTGTTAACAACCCACTCATAAAGAGGTCTGTGATCCTCAAATTCAAGAGTACAGATAGAATGTGTTATACCCTCGAAAGCATCCTCCAATGGATGAGCAAAATCATACATAGGATAAATGCACCACTTATCGCCGGTATTGTGATGAGTAATATGTGCAATTCTATAAATAACAGGATCACGCATATTCATATTTGAAGATGCCATATCAATCTTAGCTCTAAGCACCTTGGTACCGTCTTCAAACTCACCATTCTTCATTCTTTCGAATAAATCAAGATTTTCTTCTATGCTTCTGTCCCTGTAAGGACTATTCTTTCCGGGTTCTGTGAGTGTTCCTCTATATTCCCTGATTTCATCCGCAGTCAAATCACAGACGAATGCAAGCCCCTTCTTTATGAGAAGTACAGCCTTTTCATACATTTGATCAAAATAATCAGACGCGAAAAAGATTCTCTCAGGATCAAGGTCACCGACTATCCAGCGAACATCCTCAAGAATAGAATCTACAAATTCAGTATCTTCCTTGGTTGGATTTGTATCATCGAATCTAAGATTAAACTTACCACCATATTCCTGGGCAAGTCTGGAATTTAAGATAATAGACTTAGCGTGACCAATATGTAAATAACCGTTTGGCTCCGGTGGAAATCTTGTTACAACATGATCATAACGCTTATTTTCAAGATCTTTGTCAATTTCATATTCAATAAAATTTTTGCTCTCGAGTTCTTCCATCTCTTCTCCTTTTAAGGACTATAAATGTCCGGAAATGTATTAATATTTGTATTAATATTTCTTTTAATGACTCACTTAAGAAGCAACTACTAAAGTCCATCATACTCCTTACGTCACAAAAAGCAATACTTACAGATGTTACAATAAAAATAAGGTTTTGTCAACTACCTACACAATATTAATACCCTGTATATCCTTTAATTTCAAGGTATTTGGCAATGTTAACAAAACCCATATATTATTCTTTTCTTCTGCTATATACACAACCACAAAAATTCTGTCTGTATAAATCATATTCCCTTGAAAGCTCTATAGACCTTAAATATCCACCCTTCTTTTTAAAGTCGGAATACAAATATGGAATGTCATAAATATCCGAAAGTTCTTTCCCTATTTGATTTAAAACCTGTGAATCCTTCAATGGACTTATGGACAATGTAGTCGTAAAGAAATCAAAATTGTTTTCCTTAGCGTACTTGGCACTTTCCTCCATACGCATCCTGTAACATTTATGACATCTCTTACCACCCTCAGGCTCCTTTTCAAGCCCTTTTACAATCTCGTTAAATCTGTCATTATCATATTTTCCCTCAACGATATTTACGGTATGACAAAAAGGCATTTCATTACTCAAACGCCTCAATTCATTAACTCTCTTATCAAATTCTTCTTTCGGGGAAATATTTGGATTATAATAAATACATGTTATATCGAAATATTTTGTAAGATATTCTAAGCAATAGCTACTGCATGGTGCACAACATACATGCATAGCAAGAGTTGGAACAAAACCCCTGCCTTCTATATCCGCAAGAACCTTTTCCAACTCTTTCTGATAATTTATTTTATTCATGATTAAGTTTCCGATTATTTGAAGTCATGATGCTTATAACGATATGTAGCACCTGAAATGTATCTGCTGAAGAAAAGATATTTCTTAAACTGAACCTTCTGTCCCTTATCAACGATAAAACGTCTTCCGTCAAGAACAGCCTTAGCTGCCTTTACACATGATTGAAGCATTGGCTCTGAATCTTTTCCTGATTCATAAGAACTTAAACGTCTGCTAAGTACTCCTGAACCTGCAGGTGTAAACTGTCCACTCTGATAAATAACACCCTTGATTGTATTAGGGAAAAGACTTGAATTAACACGATTCATAACTACCATACCAACTGCAAGCTGTCCCTGATAACCTTCGCATCCTGCTTCACAATAAATGATACTTGAAAGAAGCTTTAAATCAGCTGCATTGTATGAATTACCTTTAACATAATACTGTTTATCTGTAATATACTTAGGCTTGGTAACCTTGTTCTTCTTTTCACTGACTGAGTACTCATTACTTGATTTTTTATTGGTTGAAGTAGCTTTCTCTTCAGCTTCTGCATCTTCTGTAGCCTCAGTAGATGTTGTATCAGCTGCAACAGTCTGTGCTGCTGTCTCTGTAACTTCTGCTGTATCTGTAACTTCTGTAGTTTCTGTAATCTCATCAGCTGATGCTGACTTTGCACTGAATAATGATAATGATAAAACTAAACTTAAAATTAATGTTGTCGCTATTACGTTGTGCTTATTAAAAAACTCTGCACAATTTCTAGTAAACATAATTAACACTCCTTAAATAGAATTTTTAAATTTTATGCTACAACTTTGTAACATTTATGTAACAATTATAACATAAAATTTTAACAATGCAAGCTTTTTTTATAAAAAGTTATTTTTTATACGAATTTTGATATATTTTGAAAGCTTAAATTCCCGCCGAAAATATCAAGTGCACTCCCCACAGTGAAGTCTACAAGGGCGTTTCCCTCGTTTTTAATAATCATAATATCTTCCATTGTTTTAATTCCGCCGGCATAAGTAAAAGTTAAGTTTTTGTCATTTTTACACTCATTTGCAAGAATATTTAATACTTTTTTCTCAATTCCATTCTGTTTTCCTTCGACATCAACAGCATGAACCAGAAACTCATCTGCATATTCCGTAAGTTTTTTTATTAATTCACTTGAAATATATTCTTTTGTAACATTTTGCCATCTATCGGTAACTATGTAATATTTGCCGTCAAACTCCCTACAGCTTAGATCCAGCACTATATGCTCCCTTCCAACAGCCTTACGGAGCTTTTCCAGATTATCATAGTTAATTATTCCGTTTGCAAATACATAAGATGTAACAATTACATGCGAAGCCCCATAGGAAATAAACTCCGCCGCATTGTCAGCATTTATTCCTCCTCCGATCTGCAATCCGCCCGGAAACTCCTCCAGAGCAAGCCTTGCCTGCCCAACATCTTCATTATAATACTCACTTGTTTTAGGATTTAAAATAATGGCATGACCGCCATAAAGACCGGCCTCTTTATAAAGCCTTGCATAAAAAGACGCATTCTTGTCAGAAACAAAATTATCTAAAGATTTATCTCCCTTATCACTAAGTGAAGAACCCACGATTTGCTTAACACATCCGTTATGGATATCTATACATGGTCTGAATTTCATTTTAATTATCACCTTTTCCCGTTTTTTTACTATATGTAAATATTACTCACCCTCTAATAATATTCAACAATCAACAATTTAGATTTATAATCCTTTAATACTATTTATCAATCAACAATTTAGATTTTTAATCCTTTAATAATATTCAACAATCAACAATTTGGTATTTAAATACTTAGATATTTTATATTATTTATATGTAGGTTTATAGCATAAAATTAATATTACATTTAATGTAAATAATTATTTAAATGTAACTTACTTCCTTACC
>JAILOA010000433.1 GCA_024691065.1 Lachnospiraceae bacterium
TACATCATACTTTGTAATTACAAAAGGATCCTTTCCGGCTTCCTGAAGAGCTGCAAGCTTCTCCTGTCTGATTTTTAAAAGCTGGTTTACATCCTGTTGCTGATTGTTATTCTGTTTTGCCATTTTTCTATTCCTTTAATATACTATTTTTTCCTTTTCTAAAGTCCTTTAATCATTAAATTACATTTATATCAACAAGAATCATTACTTAAAATAGCTTTCAATAACGATAAATATCATTTTAAATTATAGTAATTTTAATCATCAAAAGACTGTTTTTAAATCAAATATCTCTTCTTAACCTAAACTTCATCTATAAAAGACTAAAAAATCATTTCTTCTTTTTCTTGGATATACTTAAAATTTTATATTTAATAAAATCTCCGGTAGGTGTCTCAACATCAACTACCGCATTTTTCTTTTTGCCCATCAATGCAGCGCCGACCGGTGATTCATTGGAAATCTTTCCGTTAAGAATATCAGCTTCCGTAGAACCTACAATCTGATACTCAACATCCTGCTCAAGATCTACATCACGAAGCTTTACGTAAAGACCGATGTTAACCTTTTTAGAGTCAATCTCATCCTCGTTAATTACTTCAAGAGTTTTTAAGAGTTCTTCTATTTCAACGATACGACCTTCTATATGACTCTGCTCTTCCTTTGCTGCAGAATACTCGGCGTTTTCAGAAAGGTCACCCTGACTTTTTGCTTCCTTAATCTTATCGGTAACTTGTTTACGTCCGTTAACCTTCAAATCTTGTAATTCTTCTACAAGTTTTTCATAACCTTCTCTGGAAATGACATTTTTAACATCAGCCATAATATAGACCTCACTTTCATCTTTATGTAAAATTTTATCCCCCGCCAATGTTTAAGCAGAGATGCGGGGGTATCTCAATTGAGATATAATTCGTACGTAAATATAACGTAACTTATACATTTTAATTTCAAAAGCACTATTTGTCAAGCAGTGAATGTATTTTAGGATACCTTAAATAGCCTGACCAAAACGCATTTCCTTCTTTTCTTCATCACTCTTCCAATTATCACTTCCGTCCTCGCGACAAGTTCTAAAAGGAGCAACAGGAAGACCATTATCACCATATAGCATAACCTTTGAATAATTGGTCCAATTATAACGGGCATACCTAGGATTCTTAACTTTTTCGGAAGATATCCTTACAATGTTATCTTCGATAATACATTTGTCGGCCTTATGATAAATCTTATCCTCACCGGCAATTTCAAAGGATTTTACATAATCATCCTCTTCATTTATATAACCTGAATAACCCTTATAGCTGTCGATTATTGCCTTGCTCTTCTCATTATCGATTACAGTTGCCATATCGCTCAAATCAACATAAGCACTGTCAAGAGCTAAGAGTGCATTTTCTGCAGGTGTATGCGCAATAATTCCGTTCTCTGCAAAATCAAACTTAAGAACCATACTTGATTTCTCTACATAATACGATTTAAATGTAGGTCCGTTTGCAAGCTCCGGCTCAAGAACCTTATAAACGTCAGCTAATGCCTTAAGAGCAAGCCTTTCACCAACCGGCTTTTTATGGATTGGATGAATGTTATTTAAGTCACCTTTATCGGTTATAACACCGATCGATACATTTTTCATAGTATCCGCAACCCTCTGCTGAGCCTCTCTCATTAAAGGCCAGTTCTTAAAGTCTGTATCGCATTCATTCATAAACATCGGAAGCTGTGTAATCAATACAGGCAATTTATCATTCTTAAAGTCCTCACGCCATTGATTAATAAGCGCTACCATTAATTCATAATAGCTTTCAGGTGCCTGATCATCGTCCTCTCCCTGATAATATATAAATCCTGCAATCGTATAAGGTACCATAGGCTTTAACATAACATCATAAAGGCCTGTAGGACGTACAAATGCCTTCGGGCCAACCGGTCCAGGATACTTGTTTTCACCGCAGAGCTCGATACATTCTTCCCAGGAAGGATGTTCATGAGTCATATAATAATCACCGCATTTTCTGTCAAATTCTGCCTGATATACAACATAATCAGCATATTCCTTATCATATTCCGCAGGATCCTGCTTACTTACCAACTCATCATAATCTTTCATATAATGAGCAATCTTGGAGTTTGAAAGAAGTGCCTCTCTTCCCATCCAGCAATAAGCGTGGGTTCCGCCCCAATTACAATTTATTATGGCAACCGTTACACCTAAATTTTGAGAAAGCATTGAGGCAAAATAATAACCAACAGCAGAAAGCTTACCGATTTCATCCGCATTTGCATATGGTTCGGTTGCTATTCCCCAATGTGCTTCCTCCCTTAATTTATCGAGTTCTTCGCCTTCATAAGCAAATTTTGGAGTATAATAATAACGAACTTTTGGATTATTAATCTTTTTAAGTCTTGCCTGTCCATCATATGAATTCTGTAGCTCAAATTCCATATTAGACTGACCGCAGGCAATCCAAACCTCGCCAACCATAACATCGCCGATAATGATACTCTCAACATCGATAATATTATCATTTACAAGATTGTCTCCTGCTACCACCTTCAATATATAAGGTCCGCCGGCTTCCATGCTTGGAATATATGCCTCAAAACTTCCGTTCTCAACCTTTGTTTGAACAGTTTTATCATTTAATTCAACTCTTACATATTTCTTATTTGTTTTTCCCCATACACATATATTCTTTCTTCTCTGGAATACCATATGTTCTTTAAAAATATCAGGCAATTTAATCATATTCTTCCCTCCAAAACTTGTATTTTTTATAAATATACAGGATACTCCAATTCCCGTGCGTTCATAATAATCAATTTAAAGTAAATTTGCAATACTAAATTTACTTAAATAATCTGATTATTTTTAGCTTAATAATTATAGCATCTTTACCATACACCTCATAAAAAAGCAAAAATCCGGGGAGATATCCCCCCGGACATAATACCAAAATATTTAAAAATATAGTAAAGTGGAAATTTGTTTTCGCTAAAACATATTCCTCTTTATGTTTCTAAAAGAAACTCTTGAAAGTTTTCACTAAAACATATTCCTCTTCAATTTCTTTTGGAGGTTAGATAAGATGGTGCTTATAACTCCGTAACGCACAGCGTCCGCGATATTACCATCAACAAATCTTTCCTTACGAACAATGTCTGTAAGCATAGCCTTCAAAAGATACGGTGAAGCTGCATTAGCACCCATTCCATAGTCCTTTAACTCAGCGTTCTCATACTCATAACGCTGAAGTGTATCCTCATAATTAAAATCGCCGAAATCCATATCCTGGATGATTTCTTCGAGTAACATAACCTCATCGCCATATTTAGGATACGGGAACGGAGTAATGTTATCTACCGGCTTAGGAGCATACCACTCAGTCTTAGCTCTCTTATCAAAGAAAGGCTTGAGTTCCAAAAGTCTCTTAAACTTCTCCATACGCTTAGTTCTAAGTGTCTCTATAGTATCATTATATGACTTAAGAGTATTTTTCAAATTATCATCTAACTTAGCCAGTCCCTGTTCTTTGATTTCATCAGGAATCGGATAATAAGCCTCGGCAATGCTTCCTGCCATACAACTTATAGCATCACTGTCGCCTCCCATAGATACAGCTAAACGAATAACTTCCTCATAGCTGTTACCCTCTAAAAATGCAGCGAATGCCAAAGGTGCTGTATCAGCTGCCTCCTTGGAAAACTTATTGTTTTTACGTAACTCATCAACTGTCTTAGTTAAATCATAATAATAAACATCTGTAATATAATCTATAATATATTCCTTTGAAACAGCCTGTCTTGCAAGGAATATAGCAGAACAAAGAGCTTTAGCGGCCTTTATAGCCTCCGGATTACTGTGTGTAATCTTAGCTGTTATCTCTGCATAATGCTCAACATATTTTAGGCTATTATAGACCCATGCACATGAAGACGCTCTAACTGCCGCATCACAGCCGGAATTAATATAAGGTCTTGGATTAGCTGCAGTAAGCCATGCTGCAAAGTTTCTTTCATACTCAACTCCCGGATACTTCTTGCCATATTCCTTCAAAGCTTCTATAACAGCCGCTCTTGTCTTCCTCGGATTTCCATATCCCTCAATCAATCCTTTAGCTACTGCAAGTGACATAACAGTATCACAGGTATAAGTGGATTGCGGTGTAAATAATGGGAAATCCGTTGTGCTCACATTATTTTTTTCGTAAGCGGAACCTATAACATCCCCTAATATTGCCCCAAACATAAATAATATCTCCTTTCGGTTTAATCATATTCTCGACAATTCATGTCTTATAAAATATCTCCCTAATCCCATACATACGTCTGAGTAAAACACTTTAATCTTTTTAATATCCAGTCCTACCAAGCTGTTAGCCGAAGATATAAAAATCTGAAAAACGCTATTACCATTTTAACACCTTATAAAAAATATATCAATATATTATTTTTTGTAAAAACTGTGAACGAAAAAACAGGGATGCCTTTTGCACCCCTGTTTAAGTTATCTTATTTGAATTCAGTATAAATAGTCTCCGCTTCAAATGCAGTAGCATTAAGCAGATTGAGATTATCTGCTTTACACAGTAAACCTTTACACTACATTTAATAATTATTTCTTTGTAATGTATTCTTTGGCAGCCAATAACTCAGCGATAAGTACGGCACCGCCTGCAGCACCACGCTTAGTATTGTGTGAAAGGCCAACAAATTTGTAATCATAAATGATGTCTTCTCTTAAACGTCCGATGGATACGCCCATTCCGTTCTCATAATCAACATCCTTGCGAACCTGTGGTCTGTCATCCTCTTCAAGATACTGGATGAACTGCTTTGGAGCACTTGGTAACTCAAGCTCCTGTGGAAGTCCCTTGAATTCCTTCCAAGCCTGTAAAATTTCTTCCTTGGATGGCTTATTCTTGAAGTTTACGAAAACAGCTGCTGTATGTCCGTTTAATACCGGAACACGGATACACTGAGTTGTAATTACAGGACTCTCAGCCTTAACAATCTCACCATTCTCGATGGTTCCCCAGATTCTTAATGGCTCCTGCTCACTCTTCTCTTCCTCACCACTGATGAATGGAATAATATTTCCTTCCATTTCAGGCCACTCTTTAAATGTCTTGCCGGCACCGCTGATTGCCTGATAAGTAGTAGCTACAACCTGAGTAGGCTCAAATTTCTTTAATGCATGAAGAGCAGGTGTATAACTCTGAATAGAGCAGTTAGGCTTAACAACAATGAAACCTCTTGTAGTTCCGAGACGCTTCTTCTGGCTCTCGAGAACATCCAAATGCTGTGGATTAAGCTCAGGTACTACCATTGGTACATCAGGAGTCCAACGATGTGCACTATTATTAGATACAACAGGAGTCTCTGTCTTAGCATATTCCTCTTCGATTTTCTTAATTTCATCCTTAGACATATTTACAGCACTGAATACGAAATCAACTGTAGCTGCAACTGCCTGAACATCACTAACGTCCATAACGACGATGTCCTTAACACTCTCAGGCATTGGTGTCTCGATCTTCCAATGATCGCCAACTGCCTCTGCATAAGTCTTTCCTGCACTACGTGGGCTTGCTGCAATAGTAACAACCTCAAACCAAGGATGATTCTCAAGTAATGAAATGAATCTCTGTCCAACCATTCCGGTACCACCGAGGATACCAACTTTTAACTTCTCTGCCATATCTTACCTCCAAATTATTGTTGCCCTTTATATTTTGATTCTCAGGTGAAATGTAAAGCTCCACCAAATAAAACGTAATCACTGTCAGGCATTACCGGGCACCTATTAACACTTGTTACATTTCCAGCTTTGCATAGATAAATGCAATCACTGCCGGTATTACCAGGCACCTATTAACACTTGTTACATTTCCAGCTTTGCATAGATAAATGCAATCACTGTCAGGCATTACCAGGCACCTATTAACACTTGTTACATTTCCGGCTTTGCATAGATAAATGCAATCACTGCCGGTATTACCAAACACCAGAAAACCACATTGACAACATCCATATATTAGTTTCTAAAAATTAAACAACATATATAATAATACTAAACCTATGTTTTTTACAAGCTTTTTTTTCATTAAATGTAAAGTTTTACACGGACACCCCTCATTCATTACCAAATATCCGATAATTTGCTTCTTTTCTTTAAAATAACTGATTTTAATTT
>JAILOA010000440.1 GCA_024691065.1 Lachnospiraceae bacterium
TTTGTTGTATCTTACCGGATTAATTGTTAAAATAAAGCAAGTTTGTAATTCGTTTGCCATTAATAATTTGATGGTAAATTTTAAATTGAATACTACTTTTATTAATTTACGGAAAAGTAGTATTCAATTTAAAATTTACCATCAAATTATTAATGGCAAACGAATTACAAACTTGCTTTATTTTAACAATTAATCCGGTAAGATACAACAAAAATTTGATGAATATTATAAAAGATGTTACTTTTGGTCACAGGAGGATTATTTTGAAAAAAAATGAAATTATAAAACGATATGGAATTGATTATACAAAAATCACTGAAGATTTACTTGAATACTCTGATTTGAAAAATTTAATTCCTGACAAGAACACCTGCATAGGCATTAAACCTAATCTTGTCTGCCCTACGCCGGCAGATTACGGAGCAACCACACATACCGAGGTCGTAGAAGGAATCATAAAATACCTGCTTGGATACGACTTTAAAAATATTATTATTACCGAAGGTTCATGGATAGGTGACAAAACCTCGGAAGCCTATGAATATTGCGGTTACAGAACGCTATGCGAAAAATACAACCTCGAATTTGTCGATACCCAAAAGGATACAACCCATACCGAAAATCTCGCAGGTCTAGATTTAAAAATTTGCGATGTTGTAAAGCGTATAGATTTTATGATAAATGTTCCGGTCCTTAAAGGACATTGTCAGACCAATATTACCTGTGCCTTAAAAAATATGAAAGGATTAATTCCAAATTCAGAGAAGAGACATTTTCATACTATGGGGCTTCATAAGCCGATTGGCCATTTATCCCTCGGAATCAAGCAGGATTTTATAGTTGTCGATCATATATGCGGAGATTTGGACTTTGAGGAAGGCGGAAATCCGGTAAAAACCGATTGTATTATGGTTGCAAGAGATGCTGTTTTACTTGACAGTTACGTATGCAAGTTACTGGGATATACTCTGGATGATGTTCCTTATATAAAGTACGCTTCAAAACTCGGTTGCGGCAGCACAGATTTGGATAATCTATTGGTAAATGTATTAAACGAGGAGAATGCTATCATAAAATCCTTTAAAGGCTCCGAAGAAGACCCTTATGAAAAGGCATTAAAAGCAGGAGAAAAATTGCTTGAAGTATCATACGCCGTCAATGATTACGATTCCTGTAGCGCCTGCTACGGTAACCTTGTCCCGGCTCTTTACCGTCTCAAGGAAGAAGGCAAATTAAATATGCTCCTTAATAAACTGAATGAAAAAGGAAACGGAAAAATTGCGATAGGCCAGGGGCACAGAGGCTCAACGGGACATTTTGGTATCGGAAATTGTTGCAGAGCATTCGAACATCATGTTTCCGGTTGCCCTCCAAAAGAAGAAGAGATATATAACAAACTTCTGAAATATATTGAAAATTAAGCTTTTACATAACAAACTAATTTAAAACATAATTTGGATTGATTATAAATAAACATTTTTATCTATTATTTAGATTATTATTAAACTACATTTTTATTTAAAAGGAATTACAGTAATGGGAAATAAAAAAGACAAAAATACCACTGATAACAATAATATTACAGATAATAATAAAACCGGTAACATTGGTAATAACAATGAAACAAATAAAGAAATTATAAATTCCAAGATTGAAAATCGACAAAATTCAATTATAAAAGTTTCAGTTGTAGGAATCCTTGCAAATATTCTTCTTGCCGGATTTAAGGCTGTTGTCGGACTCCTCTCACATTCCATCGCAATCGTTCTTGATGCCGTAAACAACTTAAGTGATGCGCTTTCGTCCATTATAACAATCATAGGTACTGTTCTTGCAGGAAAGGCACCCGATAAGAAACACCCTCTTGGTCATGGAAGAATCGAATATTTAAGTGCTATGGTTGTTTCCGCCATCGTTTTATACGCCGGTTTAACCTCATTAATCGAATCAATTAAAAAAATCATACATCCCGTCAAAGCCGATTATTCTACTCCTACCCTGATAATCGTAGGAGCCGCAATCTTTGTTAAGATTATTCTTGGATTATATGTAAAAAAACAGGGACAGAAATTAAATTCCAATTCACTTATAGCTTCAGGTCAGGATGCACTTTTTGATGCAATAATCTCAACCTCCGTACTTGCTTCAGCCATTATCTTTATAATGTTTGATTTAAGTCTGGAAGCCTATGTAGGTGCAATTATCTCAGTTATCATTATAAAATCCGGTATTGAGATGCTCAGTGAAACCATAAGCGAAATCGTGGGAAGAAGAATAGATCCTGAAATCACTCGCGGAATCCGTGAAACAATAGTTGAAGAGCCCGAGGTTTACGGTGCATTTGACCTACTGCTTCATAATTACGGTCCCGAAACTCTTGTAGGTTCGGTTCATATAGAAGTTGCCGATTATATGACTGCCAATAAAATAGATGAGCTCACAAGACGCATACAACAAAAAGTATTTGAAAAACACGGAATCATTATGGAAGGTATCGGAATCTACTCATACAATACTACAGATTCAAATGTAAATGAAATCACACATAAACTTTTAGAGATATAAAATGCAGAGAGAAATGTTATGCAAATGCATGGTTTCTACGTGGATAAAGAGAATAAAACC
>JAILOA010000013.1 GCA_024691065.1 Lachnospiraceae bacterium
CCTTCTTTCTGGGCCTGCTTAACCTTTGAGTTCATAAATACGGTACAACGTGAACCAAGGTCTATAGGATTTTCTGCAAAAAGCGCAATTTTTGCGAAATCGGCAATATCATAATTAAGGGACTTTGCGAAGGTTTCAATGAATGAACCGCATCCCGAAGAGCAGGCTTCATTGAGCTGAACCTTATCAACGGTATTGTCCTTAATCTTGATACATTTCATATCCTGACCACCGATGTCAAGGATACAGTCAACCTCAGGATCGAAGAATGCAGCGGCAGTAAAGTGTGCTACAGTCTCAACCTCTCCCTCATCCAGTAAAAGCGCGGATTTAAGGAGTGCCTCTCCGTAACCTGTAGAACAGGAACGGACGATTTTCGCCTTTGGAGGCATTTGCTTATATATGTCCTTGATAGCCCTGAGAGAAGTCTTAAGCGGGCTACCATTATTGTTAGAATAAAATGAATAGAGAAGCTGTCCCTCTTCACCTATAACGGCTATTTTCGTGGTTGTTGAGCCGGCGTCGATTCCGAGGTAAAGATTTCCTTCATAGGTTGAAAAATCACCTTTTATAACGTCTTTCTTTGCGTGGTCATCCAGGAATTCGTTATATTCCTCTTCGGAAGAGAAGAGCGGTTCCATACGGGTAACCTCAAACTCAAGCTTTATAGGCTTTGCAAGCTTATCATTAAGCTCACCGAGAGGAAGAAGACCCTCCTCCTTAGCATTCATAGCTGAACCTGCAGCTGCAAAAAGGTGTGAATTCTCAGGCATTATGGCTGTTTCATCCGTTAAATTAAGGGTACGGATAAAGCAGTTACGAAGCTCAGAAAGGAAATGCAGCGGACCTCCAAGGAAGGCTACATGACCGCGAATCGGCTTACCGCAGGCAAGACCACTGATTGTCTGATTAACTACCGCCTGGAATATAGAAACCGAAAGGTCAGGCTTGGTAGCACCGTCATTTATCAAAGGCTGGATGTCGGTCTTCGCAAATACACCGCAACGGGCAGCAATAGGATAAATAGCCTTATAACTTTTGGCATATTCATTGAGACCTGTTGCATCGGTATTAAGAAGGCTTGCCATCTGATCAATAAAAGAGCCCGTACCGCCGGCACAGGTACCATTCATACGCTGATCAATTCCGCCTGTAAAATATATAATTTTCGCATCCTCACCACCGAGCTCGATAGCAACATCTGTCTGTGGTGCATATGTTTTTAAGGCTGTCGCAACCGAGACAACCTCCTGGTTAAATGGAATATCTAAAACCTTAGATAGCGTGAGACCGCCGGAACCGGTAATAACCGGAGATACCTTTATTTCACCTAATTGTTCATAGGCATCCTTTATAATATCGCTAAGCGTTTCCTGAATATTAGCGAAATGCCTTCTGTAATCAGAAAAAATAAAATCGCCGTTTTCATCAAGTATTGCGATTTTAACAGTAGTTGATCCAATATCAATACCCAGAGTCTTAAATCCCTTACTCATAAGTAAAACCTCTTTCATCTGCATATCGACATCCCAGTTGATGTCTTCCTATATATATTAATTATTTATGGTATCGGCTTATTGTAAACCATAGCACAAATAAAATCAAGAGATAAATAAAATATAACTATAGTGTGAAAAATATGTGAACTACGGTGTTTATTTAACATGGAAATTTTACCGGTCAAAAATTGCTTATAATTATAATAATGTAGCGTATATAAATGAATTTTATGGTTTACTGTTTGTTCCGGTCAAATTGAAAATGTAAATTCCGGTGAAAGAGTAAATTCTACTTCAATATTAAATTGTCAATTTTGGCTTTATTCCATATTCGTAGTACCTTGACAAAAGAGTGCTATAAATTTATAATTATACGGATTATCTATATTTATTTTTACCAGTTAACAGGTTCCGTTTTTTATGACAGGGATGGAACGTAATTTTATTGAAAGAGTGATATTATGAATAAATTTTTGGACAAGCTGGAGAGGAAGTACGGGAAGTATGCAATTAACGGTCTGATACGATACTTTCTGGTCATCTACATTGCAGGTGCCGTGATAGGACTTTATCAGGATGG
>JAILOA010000025.1 GCA_024691065.1 Lachnospiraceae bacterium
TCACGCCGGGTGCATTGCCGGTTGAAATTGCAGTGGCGCTCGGAAAGGAAGTTGCGGGAATTCCCGGAATGATTCTTTCTCCGCTTTGCATTGCGATGCCGGGAGTGCTCGCTACATTGCTCTTAATCATTGTATTTTCAAAGTTTAGCGGCGAGGCAATTCTTCAGGTTAAATATGCATCTGTCGGAATTTCGATATTTATTATGTATTTGCTTTTCAAGTATAACAAAAAGATTTGGGATCAATATAAGCTGACATCCATGAAGGTTAAGCGATTATTGGTGACAATGTTAATCATGGTGCTTACATTTGGAAAGGAAATATATCAGATTCTCGGAATTGAGAGGACGCCTTTATTTGACATAAGTACGGTACATGTTTTGCTTTTGTCGTTTTTTATCATTTTTTCGACGGGAAAGAAGATGACAAAGGTGCAGTTCGTAATCGATGGCGTGATTACGGCGTTTTACGTGCTGTGCGTTGGCAAAGCACAGGTAATCAGCAACAAATATGTGCTTTACGTCCTATATGTGATTATGGCGGTCATAGCGGTCAATGGTATCCGCAGGAGTTTCCATGGTGAGGAAATCAAGGTGAAATCGAGCTTTAAGAAAGTTATAAAGGAAGAAATAGGTCTTGTTATATTTATGGTGCTGGGTTGTATTGCAGCCATACTTACAAGTACCGGTGCGATAATGTACCTGGTTAAGGGATATTTTTCGTCGGTTATTTCTTTTGGTGGCGGTGAAGCGTATCTCACGGTCGCGCAGAGCTTGTTTGAGAATGTTGAAGTGCATGTTGACCAGCTCTATTCCCAGCTTTTACCGGTTGTCAATGCATTGCCCGGTTCTATTTTGACCAAAATGCTTGCGGGAATCGGCTATTACCAGGGACTCAATGCAACGGGAAATGTATTTATAGGCGTATTGGTTGCATTGGCGGGATTTTTCGTGGCAATTTCTGCTTCGGGAGCGGTACTTTGCGCGGTTATGTATATTTATGATATGTTCGAGAAACTTACAATTTTCGAACTTCTTGAAAAATGTATCAAACCTATTGTAGGAGGTCTCCTTATAAGCACCGGCCTCGGTCTGTTTTATCAGATGGAGGTTATATTAAAGGAAAATTGTTCCCTGCAGCTGCCGGCAATCCTGATAATGACGGCGGTTTTAGTCGGAGTAATTCTGTTAATTAAAAAATTTAAGAAAATACCGGACTTTGCGATTATACTTATATGTGGCGCAGCAAGTCTTATTTTCTGTAATATAATCGGAATGTAATATAAATGTATCGTAACCCGTGGTGCTTCGCGGGGGTCGGTGCATTTTCAATTTTGGTTTAATTTTCAAATGCATCGTAACCCGTGGAGCTTTGCGGGGGTCGGTGCATTTTTCAAATTACTACAAAAAATACTTGAGAAAAACCTGAAATTAGATATAATAAATGTATGTGTTTTTTTTAAAAGAACGAAATAATTGTATTGGAGGTAGAAGATGTACGGTTTTGGACAGATGATCGATAAACTCAAAAAAGACCCGAAGACTATTGTACTCACAGAGGGAAAAGACCCTCGTATATTGGAAGCTTCGTCTAGACTTCTGGCAAGTTCTTTTTTACATCCCATATTAATTGGAAAAGAAGAAGATGTATTTGAAGCCGCTGAGGAGAGCGGGTTTAATATTAGGGGATCCAAGATTATCGACCCTGAAAAATTTGAAGAAATGGATAAGATGGTAGAATTATTCCTTGAATTGAGAGAAGGCAAGGGAGTTACTGAGGAAGAAGCCAGAAGACTTCTTAAGCAGAATAATTATTTTGGTACCATGCTTGTTAAAATGGGATATGCTGATGCTCTTTTAGGTGGAGCGTCTTATTCTACGGCGGATACGGTTCGTCCGGCTCTTCAGCTGGTAAAGACCAAGCCGGGAAATAAATTGGTTTCATCTTGCTTCATTCTGGTCCGTCCTAGTGCGACCGGTGACAATGAAGTGCTTGCAATGGGGGATTGCAGCATTAACATTCGTCCGGGTGAGGATGAGCTTGTGGAAATAGCAGAGGAAATTATCGGATGTGCAAGAATATTCGGCATAGATCCGAAGGTTGCATTTTTAAGTTATTCAACTGATGGTTCCGGAAAGGGCGAGGATGTTGACAGAATGAGAAATGCAGCGAGAAAGACTAAAATCAGAAACCCTGAGGTTCCTATTGACGGTGAAATGCAGTTTGATGCTGCTGTTTCTCCTAAGGTTGCTGCGAAAAAGTTCCCTACTTCATC
>JAILOA010000043.1 GCA_024691065.1 Lachnospiraceae bacterium
GGTTTTACCATGGTCGAACTCATAGTTTCATTTGCTATTCTGGCAATTTTCCTGATTGCAGTATCTATGGCAATAACGGTTTCCGTTCGTCAGTATAATGAAGAAAGAAATTTGATTATGGCCTTCGATGTTGCGGATACCATAACTTCTATGCTTAAGGATGATATCAGATCTATGCAGGGAACGGTAAATGGTATGTCTGATACCGATACATCGGATCCGGGGTATATAAAACTCAGAGATGCCGATGGCAATACTGTTCCGTTCACGGATGGAAGTCCTGCTGCAATTTCCGGAGAAACCATAGAATTTGTTATGCCCGGTGCATCAGATAATGATTGTGCAGAGCAGATAGATGCGAAGGGGTTTGTCGGAAGCGACGGAGCAAAGGGAGTTTTGGTGAAGAACCACTCTGTAATCAATGACAAAGTCTCCGGTTTGGATGAAGGATATTTAACTTTTAGATATTATAGAAAAGATATACAGGAAAACAATGATTCCTATAAAACCTGTTATGTTGATGCCTGCCTTGCCGATACAAGCTTTGCTGATGAAGTAGGATTATCGTCAGGCAAGAAGGTTGCAAGAGATGCAGAGGAGAGAATTTCGGCTGCGCTTTACCATAATTACAAGATTGAATTAACATTTTCGGTTACACCGGAAGAATATACCCCGACCTCGGCAACAGATGATTATATAGTAAAATATGTAGATATTACCGTAAATGTTATTCATAAGGTTGATGGTAGCCTTGCTTATTCCAAGAAAAGCTCTGTGGCTCTGTTAAATAAGGTATTATATAAGAGCTCGGAAAGTATGTATAGTGATTTTTTAAATTAATTCAAGTCTCGCTCACGAGATTTGGCTCAGGATTCGGGTCAGCGAAAGCTGACATCTTCCAAACCGAATTCTTTGCGCATAAAAAAAAACGGATATTAAATTTTAATATCCGTTTTTTTTTAAGGAAGTTTTGTTTACTTCCCCGGTATCGTAATTTTCACTTCGGTTCCCTCATCCTTATGCGAAGTGACACTCATTGTTCCTTTGCACATCATTTGTAGCCTTTGCTTTATATTATCCATAGTTATATGTGGTTCACTTTTGTTTACAGGTTCAAAGCCTGAACCATCATCTTTTACGATAATTTCGTATCCGGTGTTGGTTTCTTTTGTGCTGATCTGTATATGCAAAGGATCAGCTTCGGGATCCATACCGTGTTTCACTGCATTTTCCACGATAGGCTGCAGGGTTAACGGTGGTAGATGAAATTGGATTTCATCTATATCAAATTCAACGAAAAGCTTGTCTTCAAACCGAATCTGCTCAACCGCTAAATATGCCCGGGTATGTTCAAGTTCTTCTTTAAATGTAATAAGCTCTTCGCTCACAATTGCATTAAAGTTTTTTCTAAGATATGTAGTAAAATCAAGTGTTATCTGTTGGGCCTTTTTGGGGTCCTGTTCACACAGATAATAAATACTTGTCATAGTATTATAGATAAAGTGTGGCCTCATTTGAAGCACCATAATTTTTGCCTGTTGTTCGGTAATCTCACGCTGCTGTGCGGCATATTTATCAACCTGATCGGACAGGAGAAAGATAAACATTATAAACGAAGATATTGTTACTCCTACGGCAATAAAAACTATAACATAAACAAACGTATGTATAATCATAATAATAGTCAAAGGAATCAAATACAGAAGGAAGGCGTAAAAGATTTTTCGTGTCAATATTTTACGTTTGTTGATTAATAATATCAGGTTAATAATATTGATTGCATTATATGTAATCATAATTATGAAATGAAACGGTCCACGGTGAAATAAATTATCATCTGAAACATAATAAAAGACAGTATTAAACTGGGCAATTATATTTAATGCAATGTAGATACACCATAGAGCAGCTGAAATACGAAAAAAATGGTTGTGACGATGGTTTTCCCCACAGAGGTGCAATAAAAACGCTGTCATCATAGGCGCCGGGAAGGAAAGAAGTACATATTCCCAAAAAACAGCAATTTTTTCGATGATAGTCAAATCCGGATTCATATATATCATTTCATCGATGGTAAAAAATATCATACATAGCAAAAGAATGAAATAATAAGATATAAAGAATTTTCTGCTCCATCTGTCAAGGCTTGGAACTAAGATAGATGCAATAAGTCCCAATACCATCATGAGGAGAAAAGCGCCTGTCAAAAGGTAGGCTGGTATAATATAGTTGTTCATATATTTATTTCTCCCGATTAAGACTTGAGCCTGTTCTTGTCTTCATACATATTATCATCAGCTCTTTTAAATATATCAGCAACGCAGTTGTCTTTTTCAAATTTTGACATTCCACATGCTATGACCACGCCATTTGATTCTAAAGCCCGGGCGTTGTGGGTATCCATTATTTCAATCAGTTCATCAATGTGGTCGTAATCACTGCCTTGTGAAATCACGACGAACTCATCACCGCCTATTCTAAATACCGGGCTGTGATTAAATGTTTCGCAGATAATCTTACAGGCACTGCGTATATATTCATCCCCTGCCTGATGTCCGGCAGTATCATTTATTTTCTTCAAATCATTTATATCCAGCATAGTGATGGCAAACGGAGAAACACGATCCTCCTCAATTTCAAGATCCAAACGGGTCTCGAATTTAAAATAGGCATGCTTATTTTTGACACCCGTGAGAGTATCAATATTAACGCGTGTTTCAGCCTTCTCCAATCGCATTTCCATCTGCTCTGCCTGGCGCACCTGTGCATCGATATTGTTGAGACCGACAATAAGGCGAGGACCTTCTGCTTCTTCAACCATCGCTGCCTTAATCTGTACATGAACGGTATTGCCATCTATGAGCAGACGGTATTTAAAGGAAAATATACCTTCCTTTTCTATTTCAGCCATTATATTTTCTTTTGTAAATACCGATAAAAAGCGCTTGTAATCAGCCGGATATGTTAAGCTTTCGGATATTTCCCTTGACTTAGTAAAAAAGTCAGTGCCTGTACTTGCAACCTTTATCTGACGTTTAAATGCATCGGTGGCGCTAAATTCGTGGTAATCCGAAGTCTCGGGATCAACAACATAGATAGATATATAATTTCCTGAAATTGCATACAGACGGGCGTAGACGATACGCTCCTCCTGAAGCTTCTCCTCAGCAAGGCGCTTTTTAACAAGCTCGTCAATATCAGATACCGCTATGACAATATAGCGGTTATCATCCTTCATCCGGGAAACCTTCATCTCTACGTAGAAAGTCCTGCCATTTTTTATTCTTCTGTATGTCATTGTAAATATTTTGGATTTACTCAAGGCATCATTTAAAAAATCGCGATCCATAGCAGTTACAAATTGTTTATGCTCTTCCGGATGCACATTTGGCTTAACCTCGATTTTACATCTATCAAAGAAATTCGTAGATCGTCTGACTTCAACAAGCATACCAAGCTCTTCATCGGTATGATATTCGATAAATTCATCGGTTTCCATATTCACATAAAAAAGATCCGTATAATCCTGACTTAAGGCATGTGCAATATTAGCATAGATAACACTCGTGGCT
>JAILOA010000050.1 GCA_024691065.1 Lachnospiraceae bacterium
AAATATAACCAAAAATTTGTTCTTCAAAAAATGAATTTTTGTTAATAATTAACAAAAAATTGATATACCGGACCATTTATCACATTTGACAAAGCATTAAAACCTTGTTAATGTAACAAACATCATCCACCCCACTCATAACCACTTTTTTCCCTATATTCACATACTTACAAAGACTCCTCTGCACAAATTTTAATATAAAGCAAAAGGAGGAGCCATATGGATATGATATTTCTAATTCTAAAATATATGATTATGCTCGCACTACTTATAATCTCCAGCATTACTGATATTAAGGAAAATAAAATCAAAAATAAAATTATAATAACCGGCTTATTTTCAGGTATATTTTTAAATGTATTGAACGCCTTTTTTATGCACGGCCCGAAAACTGTTTTATCCGAGTTTATCGACTCAGTATTAAGGGTATTTATTGTATTATTAATAGGTTTTATGTTGTACAAAATACATGCTTTCGGAGCGGGTGATGCCAAGCTATATTCGATAATAGCTTTATTCTATAACCTTATATTTACATTAAGAGTGTTTTTACTGAGCTGTTTAGTTGTTTGTATCTATGGACTAATCAAAATATTTTTAATAAAAGCAAATATAATTTCCGATAAAAAAAGGTTGATTAAACAAAAATCAAAAATTGATAATTCCGACAAGCCTAAACATAAAGGGACTAAAGTAATATTTGCACCAACTACATTAATATGCTTTATTATAATTTCCGTTATTAGGTTATAAAATTGTTATATTTTACCGGTAATCGTCTCAAATCATAAACAAATATCGGAATAATCCATAAGTACATATTGACGATAATCGATAAGTACATATTGGCAATAATCCATAATCACTTATTGAAGATAAACCATAAGTTCATATTGAAGATAATCCATAATCACTTATTGGAAATAATTATATCAACAAACCATTTAAATCAAAAAGCAAACAGAAAGGAAAATAATCTTATTATATGGAGCTTAACATATGTAAGCCTATCCATTTACTGAACTTTAACATATGCAAATCAATCCATAAAAAAAGATTATAAATAAATTATATGATACATACCGGAATAATCATAAATGATAATTATATGAAAAAGCTTTCGGACTTCATAAAAAGAAATCATACACAGGACTTTGAAATCAGGGAGTTTTCAAACATTTCCTCATTAAAAAATTATTTAAATACTGAAAAAAATAAACAAACAAAAAACCTGGAACTTATTATTTCAGATGATTTAAAATTTACCACAAATAAAGCAGCATGTGTATATTTGATAGAAGATCCGGATTCAATAAATGCTTCCGAAAACAACAAGGTTATAAATAAATATCAATCCATAGAAATCATTATAAAACAATTATATGATATAGTTTCCGAAAAGGAATTAAACAGGAACACAAATACATTCATTGGTATATCTAATCTTAAAATCGTAACATTTATACATCCGGCTATTTTTAGCAGCGGCATATCAAAAATTCCGGATATTATTGACCAATATAATATTGAGAATCCCTCTCTCCTAATCGATTTAACATATTTTTCCGGGCTAACTACGGTATTAGCCGGCGATAATATATTTGAAAATCCCAATGACACATCAGAGTTTATATTTTACATAAAAAGACGAAAACCCGATATCCCAAATAAAATAAAGGCAATCAGCAAAAATTATAAGAATTTGAATGTGATAACCGGCGTAAACGATCCCAGGGAAATCCTTGAAATTACCACAGATGATATAAAGCATCTAATTATGAATCTATCCTCAAACATAAAAAAAGGCCATACCTGCTACTTTTTAGTAAATACCTTTACCGATGCAACATTATGGCTTTTAAAAAATTCAACGTATGTTTATTATGTAATTAACGACAACTCATATTTAGGTAATGAGAAAGCCCTATTAAATGAAACCTCCAAGCTATGCGATTATATAAATAAAGAATGTAATAAGGATTTAATTATTATTTAAATAAAATTCGGTAATTAAAACAGTATAGAGCCCATAAAAATACAGATATAACTTTTCCTGTATGTACTTTTATAGGCTCATATTATAATTAAACAAATATATAATTTCACAAATTCAATTATCAAGTCATCATAGCAAAACCCGCTTAGCTTTTTAACTCAGTCGGAGCTTAGCCCCGACTGAGTATAGTTTGTCCTAACCCCACCTACAAAAGGTGCTTAGAGGTGGATGATTTTTCCGCTTGATTTAAACATAATCACTTCACAGTACATACAAGGTGATCAACACCATAAATATCTTTTACATATATTCTCTGCTCCAACTGCTCAATCTGACTCTTTGTTACATCATCAATATCTTTCATATCTACATTTCCCTGAATTGAAACACCGAGATCATCTTTATCAAAATCCAATTCAACAGGAGCATTTTTATTGAGCCTGAACAAATTCAGATTATAATTTCTGCCAAATGCCATATAGAAACCTTTAAATCCCGGTTTTTTCCGTACATTCCACTTAAAGTCTACCGTTCCCCATAAATCAAGTTTTTCCTTATTGGTAATCTCATATGTTCCATCTTCATTTACTTTAACGGTAAGCTGCATATGTTCTTTTTCCGGATAGGAATTTTTCTCTCCTTCATTTACAACTTTGTAACTCGTGATAGGAATATTAATCAAATCATCCTCACCTTTAACCTTTTTATAACTGACAAGGTGGGTTTTTCCCTTGGCATCGGTTAATTGAATCCATTTCTCATCATAATCCTTGCAGATAAATGAAACACCATCATTTTCAAATAATGCAGCTCTTTCAAATAATAAATTATCCTGGGTATCATCAATCAAATCAGGATTCATCTCACAATCCTCCTGACCCAGAACAACAGTAAATACTCCGTCTTTATATCCCTCCAACGTTTCATTTTTATTGAAATCATCTTTAACCTTAGTAATATATTGCTGATAAAATGGAGTATATATGTCAATATTTCTCATAGAGGCAGTATCACTGCTGACTAACATTTTTCCGTCACCGGCATTTTCATCAACCTGAAAAGTCTGACTGTCACCTTTAATCACTTCAGCCTCCTGCTGTGCCACTATTTGTTCAAGCCACTCCGAATCATAATTTTCATCCAATATAGCATTTTTTACAACTTTTTCAAATGAAGGATCATACTTATCCTTGGTAGCAAGTGTTGAAATCTTAAAACCGCATCTGTAAATTGAATTATAAAGGCTTGCATTTTCCTTAAATTTCTTAAACAAATCACATAAATCAGCATTATCCTGATATATTTCAATTAATTCATCAAAGGTAGTCATATATTCACTGAAGTAGGTTTCATCCATAATAAACGGTAAAAATATAGCAAGTCCGTATGGTTCAAGTATATCATCGGAAACAACATTTCCTTCTTCATCTCTTGAAATATGAACTTCAACCTTATGTGAGAATGTATTGTTATTCTTATAATATCTCACTTCGGGATCATTAATTACATCCAATATTTTTTTTGAAATCTCAGTGTAATTGTTTATAAGCATCTCCTTTTCTTCATCGGAAATATTATCCCTCTCGGTAAGACAAACACCTATAGTTTCGGCTAAGTTACCCAGATCAACAGAACCGAGTAAATCCTGATAATTAGTAGAAAGCTTTGCACTCAGAATTTCATCATAGTAATTAAATCTTCCGTTATCTCCTTTTTCCACGGCTTCCTTAATCATTATATCCAGGAATTCTTTAAGAACGGGAGTCATTCTTTCTACAAATTTCTTGGTATCAGTTACACTGAGAGTAGCATTATAGTGCGAAAAGGCATTATCCTCCTCATCATAATATTCCTTATAGGAATCAACTATAACCTTACCAAGCTCAAACCCCTGCAATGTAGGATCTTCCTCTGTTGCCTCTATCCAAGGTTTATAAGGCTCACTCGGGGCAGGAATCGTTTCCGCAGAGCCAATATAATAATCCGTATAATCGGAAAGCGCGCTGATAGCCTCAACACTGGCCATAAGACAACAGTCAAAATTTATAATCTCAAACTTTTCTTCAAGCTTACTATCATCAAATGCCTTAATCATATCACGCATGGTAAGCGTTTTACCGGCATATTTTTCTTCCGGACATAACTCATCGCCACAACATCCTAAAACACTGAATCCATGACTCCAAAAAGTTAAATCATACTTATCGGCCGGGTAGTTTTCAACACCGTAATCAATCAATCTTTGCAAACACAAAGGATTTACATAAGCTTTATCCTCTAAATCCTTACATTCTTCAAGCAAAATAAGCTTACCCGGTTTACCGTCCTCAGAACCTGTAAGTTTCCAAATTTGTTTCTTATCAGGTACCATTTCTACCCGATTCCCATTTTCATCAACTACATATTTCTTATGTTTCAAGTTCATATGGTAAACTCTGGTACCGCCTGTCATCATAATAACATTGAAATCTTCAGGCATTTTTGAACCCAGGATTTCCATAATGTTATCGCTTAAGAATCCATTATTGGTTTCAATATCCAAACCACAGGCAAATAATAAAAGAGTTCTCTTAACAGGTTCTCCGGAAACTTCTGCTTCGGAATCTTCTTCAGACTCCTTATCTGATTCAGTTTCCTTACCTTCATCTGTCTCAGAACTACTGTTTGCACCCTGTTCATTTTCGGAAACTTCTACCTTCTTTTCTTTTGTGCGACCGTTATTATAATAATTAACTCCCGCTACTATGCCAATACAGGCAATAGCAATAATTACAACTGCAATAACTGCATTCTTAATGTTTTTCATAACATCCTCCATAAAAGTAGTTTAAAACAACAAGTTATATACTTAAATATAAAAAGCTATTATATAAAAATCCATGCCCGTTTGACACAGACTTTCATATAATAGCATAACAATAAATAAATTGCACTATAAATTTTATTATGATATCCGAAACTTAGAAATCCCGATAAAAATGGGACTTTTTATGCAAAAAGTCCCCTTTAAAATCACCTTTAAATAATCACTTATTTATGCTTAAAATCGGTCAAAGTAACCTTTACAACAACATCGGATTCCAAATATTCCTGAAGCTTAAGTACTATCTCATTTGTAATCTTTGTCCTCGTAACATCTTTTTCTTTAAAAGAAGTAATTGTTTTAATAACAATTTCGGATATATCATCTTCTTTTTCCTGTATGGCTTTTTTCTTCTTTTTGAATTTTTTAATATTCGAATTTAAAACCAATGTATATCCGTCAACTTCAACATAGTGCTGATCATCTTCCTCTTCATCCTTCTTTAAAGGAAGAGTACGCTTCTTATCAAAGGTTACAGGATAGTTAACCAAATCATCCGGTTTATAGGTTGTACCGTTATCAGTCAAATCAATCTTAAGTTTTTCGGTAACCATATCAATCAAATCATCAGTATGAACATACTTAGGTATTAAATTGTAAACAATCACCAATGTACCTATGACAAGTGCAGCCGTGAAAATGAATCCAAACAAATTCACTAATCCCTTTTTCATGTACGCCTCCCGGTTTTATAGTCAAAACTCATTGTTTTCCCTTGAAACAAATATATTTTAACAAAGATTATATACATAATCAACCCATAAAATGTATTGCATTAACTATTCCTTGTCTAAAAACTCTTCTATAACCTCTGCGCAAAGTAAATCGTTAGTAACCTTTATAAATGTACCCTTCATTCCCAAAGAATGTGAATGAATAATACCGGCCGACTCACATTTTTTCAATGCATTTATAATAACCGATCGTGTAATACCTATTTCACTTGCAAGCTTACTGGTTACAATCCTTCCCTCACGACTGTCTCCAAGCTGAACAATGATATTGTAAACCGCCTTTAACTCCAATGAAGACAATGTTTTAAGCGCGATTGTAACATCATCCGACTGCTTTGTCGCAATCATATTTTCTTCACTCATGGACATTCTCATTGCAAGTCCGACAACTATGATTGAATGCTCGAAAAGAATTATATCATCAATAGAATAATCCGAATGATTATTATAAATCAAAACCGAACCATAACTCTTTTTAGCCATTAAAATAGGCGAAATCATAGCATGATAACCCCTCACTCCTTCAAAATTCAATCCAAGATTAGAGAGGTTAATATTATCATGAGTAGATAAAATACTCATAATCCTGTTACTTATACTACTATCGACCATATCGCCTCTTTTTAATTTATCAAGGCCCGGTATAGGGTCAATTTCCGGCAATTCCGTAATTCCCAATACTTTACCGCGTCTGCTGAAAATAATAACATTAGACTTCATGGTAGCAGACAACATTTTACTAAATATAGCAAAATCAAGCTTATCGGATTCCTCTTCCATAATTAACCAGTTTATTTTTCTGGTTTTATCCAACAACTCAATACTCATTATTCCTCCAACAATCAATTACTTAAATATAACAAATCGATAACAATTAATTGATTATAATATAACGATTTATTAATGTATCGATTCATTATTTTAAGCTATTGATCCTTATTTTCTTCTTTTTTTAATATTACATGCTCGCATTTTTCATTCATACATACGAGTTTTTTACCTTTTTCAACCATATATCCGCCACATTTTTCACAACGGACATTTGCCGGCTTTTGCCATGATACAAAATCACAATCAGGGAAATTAATACATCCGTAAAATCTTCGTCCGTTCTTAGTTTTCTTGATTACGATTTCTCCACCGCATTTAGGGCATAAAACATCTGTCTTTTCAAAATAAGGCTTAGTATTCTTACAATCCGGAAATCCCGGGCATGCCAGGAATTTTCCATATGGTCCGTACTTTATAACCATATTTCTTCCGCATTTCTCACATACCTCATCTGATTCCTCATATTTTAATTCAACATGCTCAAGCTCTTCCTCAGCCTTTTTAACAGCCGAGTCCAAATCAGGATAAAAATTCTCTATAATGGTCTTCCAATTGATTTCTCCAAGCTCAACACCATCAAGAAGTCCCTCAACCGTAGCAGTAAAATCAACATCTACGATACTTGGAAATTCGGCCTTCATAATATTATTTACAACTTCGCCAAGTTCTGTTATATATAGATTCTTCTTTTCCCTGGCAATATAATGTCTCGAAATTATAGTAATAATAGTCGGAGCATATGTACTAGGTCTTCCGATACCTAATTCTTCAAGTGTTTTAACAAGTGAAGCCTCGGTAAAATGCGGAGGTGGGCTGGTAAAATGCTGCTTCTTATCGAAATCGTCACATTTTAAACTAACACCCTTATCCAAAACCTTGGAAAGACGTTTCTTGTTTTTTACTTCCTTATCCTCTTCCATCTGATATACATCAAGATATCCGGCAAAGATATTCTTGGTATCGGATGCAGTAAATCTATATTTATCATTGTCAATTTTTACAGTCTTTGTCTCGCTGACAGCTTCAGCCATCTGACTGGCTACAAATCTTTTCCAAATAAGCTGGTATAATCTGAATTGATCCCTTGTAAGATATTCCTTAATCTCAGCCGGTGCCAAATCAACATAAGTAGGTCTGATTGCCTCATGTGCATCCTGTATCTTCTTACCGTTCTTTGCTTTAACTGCAGTTTCGGTACCCAAATATTTCTCACCGAACTTATCAGCTATATAATCTGCTGCTGCCTTTTTAGCCTCATCGGAAATTCTGGTAGAATCGGTACGTAAATAAGTGATAAGACCCATAGTACCTTTTCCCTTTATCTTAACACCTTCATAAAGCACCTGAGCCTCTCTCATAGTCTTTTGAGTCGTAAAATTAAGTGCCTTTGATGCTTCCTGTTGCAAAGTGGATGTCGTAAAAGGAAGCGGTGGTTTCTTATGTCTGGTAGTTACCTTAATATCAGTAACGGAAAATTCGGAATCACCGATTTCTTTTATCACCTTATTTACTTCATCCTCGGAGTTAAGCTCCATCTTCTCGTCAAGAGTACCGTAAAAATCAGCCTCTAAAAGCTCCTTTGCACCCTTAACCTTAAAATTCCCCATCAGAGTCCAATACTCAACAGGGATAAAGTTATTTATTTCTTCTTCTCTGTCGCAAATAATTCGAAGTGCCACAGACTGTACACGACCGGCACTAAGTCCTCTTTTAACCTTTGCCCAAAGAAGTGGACTGATTTTATAACCAACCATTCTGTCAAGCACACGACGTGCCTGCTGGGCATCAACAAGGTTCATATCTATATCTCTTGCATTTTTAATAGCATTTTTAACTGCAGTTTTAGTTATTTCATTAAATGTAATTCTATAAGCCTTCTTATCCTCCAGCTTAAGAGCTATGGATAAATGCCAGCTTATGGCTTCTCCCTCACGGTCAGGGTCGGTAGCAAGATATATCTTATCAGCCTTACTAACAGCACGTCTAAGCTTTGCCAGTAATTCGCCCTTGCCTCTTATAGTAATGTACTTTGGTTCAAAATCATTCTCAATGTCAATTCCCATAGTACTTTTCGGTAAATCTCTAACGTGACCGTTAGATGCAATTACCTCATAGTTTTTACCCAAAAATTTTTGTATTGTTGTCGCCTTAGAAGGAGACTCTACAATTACAAGATTCTTAGCCATATTTCCTTCCATTCCGAGATAAAAGACTTATCTCAATCCTTATCCGTTTTAGTTTGATAAAACAAACATTTCTTAGAATACACTATTTATTCAATTGTTGCAAGGATTTTTTTATTTGAGCGTTTTAATGTATCCATTAACATGAATCATTTATATGATTTTAAGTAAAAAAGATTTAAGATGGTAATATACTTCCATTATCAATTCTTGAAACCCACATACTCATTCCCGGTCCATGATTACCGAAAGGTCTGGTATGAAAGCCAAAACGGGTATAGAAGCTCTCCCTCTCATAAGCAGACATAAGGCTTACCATAACTGTCTCGCCCTTCTCCACGTCCTTTTCAATATAATCCATAATATCACGAATCATCGTCGTTCCGATATGCTTTCCCTGATATTCAGGATTAACAATAACATCAGTTATAAAATATGTATAACCTCCGTCACTTACTATACGAGCCATACCTACATACTTCTTTTCCTCTGTATCATAGGCAAATATCTTGTAAAATGAATTGTC
>JAILOA010000086.1 GCA_024691065.1 Lachnospiraceae bacterium
GGAAAAACAGTTACAGCTGCTACCACGGTTAAGGTATCGGTTGCTGCTAAGTATCCTACAAGCACTTCAGGAACATCTACAGTAACTGCTAATAGTTTCAATGCTACTGTTAAAGTATCATCTGATGAGAAAGAGTATGTATCAAACCTAAGTGGATATACAGTAAAGATGACAAACTCTTACTATAGTTACCCAAATGGGGATGAAAGTAAAATAACTTTTGTTGACAGAATAGTCAGAGATGACGATTTAGATTTAAGTAATGGATTTGTCAGCAGTAACTACTTTGACGGAGAATTTGCGAATTACGGTGGTCCGGAGGATGTTGAAAATGAATCAGATTCTGACGGAGGTTATTGCTACTTTACGGAAAATGACAGTATCTTTATATATGGTGCCGATGAGATTTATTATAAGTACTATGATCCTGTTGAGGATGAATTTGAAAATGTCGGAACGAAAAAATATCCGGAATATGAAGGACTGGATGCAGATACATTAGATGCATTAGCAGATTCAGAGTGGACTTCATGTACAGGTGAGATACCTGCACCGGCAAATAATGAAAATGGTTATGTAATTTATGTAAAGATAGTTATCGGTGATGAATATACATATTTTACATTAGATGATTTTCTCTTATATGTATATGAGATTGATGAAACAAATCATACACCACTGCTTATAATTGAAAGTTCTAAGGATCCATATCCAAGTACAGATAATACAGGAAGTATAACACCTACAGATACAGTGCCTACAGCCGGTACAGGAGAACTTGCAAACGGTAATATGTCAGCTACTATAGGCAGTGAACTTTCAAGTGCTTATACACAGGATACCTGTTATGTAAGGACAGGTACAACGCAGCAGGATATTGAAGCTTATGCTTATAACCCACAGGGTACATATCAGAACTACACCGAGTACTATGTAGACAGCTCAGGAAATGTAATCGGTGGTGTACTTGCAGGTGTTGGATTTAACTTTGCAGATATTGTTAAGTACGGAGATACAGCTTCAAGCTTGACTGAATTCTCAAGTCATACAAAGTCCATGGGTCTTAAGAGTACGGTAACTATCAGTGGATCAACATATAATATCATTGCTTATCCTGATGCTGCCGGAAAGATATTTGCGGTTCAGGTTTATCCAAGCTCATATTCTGATGGAATAATGTTTGAAGCTTCAGGAAAGAGCAATACAGGCAATGAATATACCAAGATGGAACTCTTTGATTTAATCAATGCTTATAGATTACATAAGGGGCTTAGTATACTTAAACTTAGCCAGGTTGGCGGTTTAGAAGGGGAAGAATATGGTTTGAAGGACACTGATTTAATACAGGAAGCTACCGAAGCTTATGCAAAGAGTGGTACAGAGCTAGATATCGCCGAAGGAGAATTTGATGCTCAGACCGGAACGGCGGTTCATTATAAGGCAGTTTATACAGACAAGGGCGGAGACGGAGTCGACAATACATTGACCGCGATTGAAGCCTTCCTTGATGATTCAGATGCATCAAGTTATATTAACGGCACTGAATTTTATGATTCCAAAAAGGATGCATATTGGACAGCAACTCATATGTGTCCTGCATACTTTACATATAGTTATAAGGGTATATATGCAATTGCTATGCTTGGACAGTAAATAATTTATTAGATACTGATTCATGAACATGTTAATTTTCCGGAGATATGAATAATAACCGGATTACACTCTCCCGGGAAGATGACAATCTTCTCGGGAGAAACTATAATATGAATTAGGAGATGAATACTTATGAAAAAAATAATTTCAAAGCTCCTTATCCTTGCATTATTGGTTTGTAGTTTAGGAGCCGGTGGATATTGGCAGTACAAGGAAAGTTACGCAGCCATAAGACTTAATAAGAAAAAGGCTTCAATAGCCATTGGTAAGAAAGTGCGTCTCAAGTTAAGGGGTGCAAGGGCTGCCAAAGTAAAGTGGAGATCTAAAAAGAAAAAGGTGGCAGTTGTAACCCAGAAAGGTGTGGTTAGAGGTAAGGCTAAAGGAAAGGCTAGAATTATAGCTATTTACAGAGGGAAGAAATATAGATGTTTAGTAACGGTTAGTGCATCAGGCTCAGGCGAATATAGCTCCGGCGATTCAGGAAGCGGCTCAGGAAGCGGTTCAGGTAGTGGTTCAGGAAGCGGTTCGGGAAGTGGTTCAGGAAATACTTCAACTACTGCAAAACCTGCAAATACAAACTCTCCAAAAGCTACCAGAAAACCATCAAGCACAGATGAGCCATCAAGCAGTAGCAGTTCAACAGCAAGCGGTACACCGATGCCTACAGCACCTGCTGATGAGGGAACTTCCGACAAGACAGCACCTCAAAGTGCAGCGGCCAATACATTACAATTAGGAAGTACACATTCCTTTACAATTGGTGCAAATGTAACTGATCTTAAGGCAGCTATGGGAACTCCTGTAAGAATTGATAAGGCGCTTCAGGGATTTAGTGTATATATTTATAATCCGTCAAATGATTATAATAACTATGTTCAGGTATATGTTGACGGAAATACTGTAATAGGTTTTGCAACTATTTCAAAATACTTTGCATTTTCTACTCTTGCAAAATCCAATGATTCAAAGGATACATTGATAGCCAACGGATTCAGCGCTGAGACTGGTCTTGGAACCTCAAGAGGTTACAGAACCACCATAACGATAGGATCGGCATCCTACTATGTAGTAGCATATGTAGACAGAATAAGCGGTGGAGATTCAAAGTCTACTGCCACAGGTACGGTATTTGGTATGCAGGTATATCCAACTACATATTCGGATAAGGTTATGTTCCAAAGTAACGGGGATTATACATCAAACTGCGACCAGCGCTCAGGAGTTTATGTAAATGACGGTGTGGCATCAGAATTAGGTGAGCTTATCAATTGTTACAGAGTTTATAAAAGTATAAGCGCACTTAAAGTAGGAACCAGCTGTGAGGCTGATTGCGGTAATGATTATGCAAACTGGGTATCCGAGAACTTTGCCCAGACAATATCGGAAACCATGGCATCAAAGAATAACTCAAGTGTGGAGAGCTCTACGCAGAGAACCGAGAGATTCGAAAAAGGAACTTACGCGACAGTGGGTTATGTAGCAGAAAGTGTTACGGAAGAGTATGATGCAGATGCATTTGATGCGTTTAAGACTTTGTTATTTGAAAGTACCAGCGATAATGATACAGCATCTAAGCTTATGACTGTGCAGGCTAATTGTATATTGTGCGGCTTTGCATATAAGAGTAATCCGTATTTTGTAGTGGATGAGTGGTTTGCATAATATGCGGCTTACGCGTAAAATGTTTTGTATTACCGGGGCAGATTCTGTTTATCAGCAGAATCTGCCCTGTATTTTTATTGAAAGCCAAATATTGAGATAGCACAGCATTCAGACCGTTTTAATGTCTGAAGCTGTGCTATCTGAATTATTAGCTTTACTATAAAATATAACTCAGATTTAATTTGACAAAACCCCAATATCCATATAAACTAGATATATAGTGTTCAATTCTTATATATAAAGTATATGCAGTTCGATGATTCAAGAAAAAATATGGTTTACGGTTATTTTGCGGACAATCCGCATTTATGCGCTACAGCGTCACAGCTAAAACTATACCTGGACAATCGAGGAGAAAAAATGTGCAGGAGTACGATATACAGGTGGCTCGGTATTCTGGTGGAGGAAGGGTATTTGAGCGAGATTAAGATGGGAAACACCCCTGCAAGGTATCGGTTGTTAAACAGAAAGATTACAAATAGGAATAAGGTGGTTTGCAGATGCAGAATCTGTAATCGGTTTTATTACACATTTTTGTCGGAGTATGGTAGATTTTGTACAAAAGTTGAAAAGGATACAGGTTTTAGCATAGAAAGAGAAAATAGCATATTTACGGGTGTTTGTAAAAGTTGTAAGGAAAATGGTTGAAAAGCGATATTTTTAGGTTATGCAAGAATTGTGTTATTTTATGCTTGAATGTTTAAAGCATTATATATTAAATGATATTATACTGTTATCAGTTAATAAAATTTAGTATATTTTAGTCGTATTCTTAAGTACGGCGGATTATATTTTACGAAAGAGAGGTATTTTTTAATGAAGGTTGCTGACGGATTTTGGTTAAGCAAAAGGGGTTATGATGTACGTTATGCTTCACAGGCATACAAGGTAACTGCATCAGAGAATGCAATTCATGTTCTCGCTACACCATATACAGTGGAGAACAGGGGACAGACTTTAGGTGGTCCAAACTTAGAAATCACCTATTCATCTACTATGAAGGACACCATAAAGGTGCATATTACACATTATAGGGGTGGACTTGATAATTCACCTGAGTTTGAATTGAATGAAGACCCTGATTTTAAACCTGAAATCACAATTACAGAGGATAAGGCTACACTTGTTTCAGGTGACACAAGAGTAGAAATCAAAATCGCAGATGATTGGGAAGTTCAGTTCTATTATAAGGATAAGCTTCTTACAGGTGGCGCATGGAGAAGTACTTCTTACATTACAGAGAATATGTTCCATGCAAAGGCTCGTCTTGCTGAGCAGACAGATGATCAGTTCTTTAACTATCCACAGGATGCACGTACAAGCTATTTGAGAGAGCAGTTAAAGTCAAGCATCGGAGAGTGCTTCTATGGATTTGGCGAGAAGTTTACACCATTCGTTAAGAATGGTCAGGTTGTTGAGATTTGGAACTCAGACGGTGGTACATGTTCAGATCAGAGCTACAAGAACATTCCATTCTATCTTTCATCAAGAGGATATGGTGTATTCGTAAACAGCTCAGATAAGGTATCATTTGAGGTTAACTCGGATACAGTTTCAAAGGTATCATTTACAGTACCGGGCGAAGAGCTTGAGTATTTCATTATTGGTGGATCAAATCTTGAGGATGTATTGGTAAATTATACAAATCTTACCGGTAAGCCTTCACTTCCACCTGCTTATACATTTGGTCTCTGGCTTTCAACATCATTTACAACAAGTTATGATGAAGAGACTATTAATCATTTTATCGATGGAATGGCAGAGAGAAAGATTCCACTTCAGGTATTCCATTTTGACTGCTTCTGGATGAAGGAGTATGAGTGGTGCAACTTTGAGTGGGATACAGATCAGTTCCCTGATCCTCCTGCAATGCTTAAGAGACTTCACGATAAAGGTCTTGAGGTATGTTGCTGGATCAATTCCTACATTGGACAGCAGTCAAAGCTTTTCGATATCGGAAAAGAAAAGGGATACTTCATTAAGAATATGGACGGTTCCGTATTCCAGACAGATTTCTGGCAGCCGGGTATGGCAATCGTTGACTTCACTAATCCTGAGGCTTGTGAGTGGTTCAAGGGTCTTTTGAAGAATTTATTTGAAATGGGTGTTAACAACATCAAGACAGACTTTGGTGAGAGAATCCCAACTAATGTTAAGTATTACAACGGTGCAGATCCTATCAAGATGCACAATTATTATACATATCTCTACAATAAGCTTGTATTTGAAGCTTTGGAAGAGTATTTCGGAAAAGACAAGGCTTGTCTCTTTGCTCGTTCAGCTACAGTCGGCGGACAGAAGTTCCCTGTACACTGGGGCGGTGACTGCTACGCAGAGTATTCGGCAATGGCTGAGACAGTACGTGGCGGACTTTCACTTTGTTCTTCAGGTTTCGGTTTCTTCTCACATGATATGGGTGGTTTCGAAGCTACAGCACCTGCAGATGTTTACAAGCGTTGGGTTGCATTTGGTTTGATGTCTACACACAGCCGTCTCCATGGTTCAAGCTCATACAGAGTACCTTGGAACTTCGATGAGGAATCCTGCGATGTACTTCGTCACTATACAGTACTTAAGGGTCGTTTGATGCCATATCTCTGGGCACAGGCTAACAAGACTCATACTACAGGTATCCCTATGATGCGTTCAATGGTTATCGCATTCTCAGAGGATACTTCATGTAAATATCTTGACCAGCAGTACATGCTCGGTGATAACCTTCTTATCGCACCTGTTATGAATGAAGAAGGAACTGCAGAGTTCTATGTTCCTAATGTTGGTACATGGGTTGACATCCAGACCGGTGAGAAGTATGAGGGCGGAAAATATTATACAAGAAAGTGCAATTACTTCGAAATGCCTATTCTTGCACGTCCTAATTCAATTGTTACCTATGGTAACTTCGATGCAGAAGGCAAGATGAATGTTATTTATGATTATCTCGAGGGTGCAGAAGCTTGTATCTACAGCATCGATGATAACAAGGCCTGCGAAGCTTGTATCTTTGATTCCGAGAGTAACTTACTTACAACTCTTAAGGCAGAGAGAAGCGGTAACACTGTTAAACTTACATGCACAGCTTCAGACAAAGCTTTCAAGGTAAATGTATGCGGCAAGGTTGCAGAGGTTGCAGCAGGAGCTACCGAGGTAAGTGTTGAGTTATAATTCTATCCGATTTAATCCGGTTTTATAATTAATATCAATGAGATTTTGATTATAAAGTATTTCGAATAAGATGCATATTATAATTTATAAAAAGGACAATTTATCTAATAAATATAAGTATTAATGAAGTATTAAACGAAGCTTATTTATTTATTAAATTTTGTTAAAATCGAAAAAAGAACTACCATTACCCCTTATAATGTGATATTATAAGGGGTAGTATTTTGTAAAGAGAAAATTATAAGGGAGGACTTAACGTGTATTTAAAAAAAGTAGTTAAAAAGGCAGCTTGCTACGTATTATCGGCAGCATTGGTTTTAACGTCATTTAGTGCGGGTTCCTTCGTTAATACGAAAACCTCTATGGCTTACGTAACCGGTGATTTTGATGATGCAAGTGAGCTTACTGCGACACAGGTTCCGGATGCCACTCTGCTTAGAGTATTAAGGGTTCTTACGAACTATTATGCCGAAAATAAAACTGCACCGGAAGCCGGTAAGGTTCTGACAGATTCAGAGTTTGATGATTATGATAAGGCTGTAACGGTTAAGAAGGCAGCAACATTTGTTGGTGACATTGACCTTGCTCCTTATACGGTAGCTACATCAGGAAGTTCCAAGAACTATGACCCTATTAAGGATATTTCGGGTATTGGTTTTATGAGAAGGGCAACGAGCGTAAACCTTTCAAATATCAATATTACCAGTATTTCCGCGGGAGAGTTCTTTATGTGCGAGGAGCTTACCAAGGTAGTTATACCTTCGACGGTAACAGAGATTAAAGATCAGGCTTTCCAGAACTGTTCAAGTCTTGTTTCGCTCACATATTCCGACAAAACCTATGATGATGAGAATGTTATCGATCTTACAAGAATAACAAGCATAGGAAAAGATGCATTTAATTCCTGTTCAGCTCTTAACTATGTTTACTTAGATAATATTACATCACTTGTTATCAAGGATACAGCATTTTTCGGATGTAGTTCTTTAAGCTATATCGATTTAACAATGATTCAGAAGGCTGACAATCTTGGTGTTGGTGCTTTTGGTGAATGTAGTTCATTAGAGGAGGCTGTTCTTTATGATAGTCTTGATTACATTCCTGAAGGTTTATTTGCATCAGCAGGAGCTAATCTTAAAGATTCATATTTTACCGTTAATATTCCTAAGACAATTTCAAAGATAGGTGCTAATGCATTTTATAATAGTTCTATTGCAGATGTTGATTTTTCGGGTATGACAGCACTTACAATTGTCGATGATGGTGCTTTTGGCGGAACATTAATTCAGGAAGCTGATTTTTCGGAGTGTTCAAGTCTTAAGTCAATAGGATATGGCTCTTTTGCCAATACCCTTTTGCTTGAAAGTGTGAAACTTCCATCTTCTCTTATTTCCATTGGTGGAGCGGCATTTCAGTATTCGTTTATCAAAAGTATAAATATTCCTGCGGGAGTAGAAGCTATTAATGATGAGACATTTGCTTTTACATATTTACTTGATGATATTACTTTTGATAGTGGTTCAAAATGCTCTAAGATTTGTGTCGGAGCATTTAGAGGAAGTGGTATAGATAACACTGATTTCCTTCTTTCATTAGCATACTTGAAAGAAATAGATGCAGTTGCATTTGCCAATTCGGGGGTCGAAGCAGTTAACCTTCCTGCAAGTGTTGCCTCTATGGGTGCAGCATGTTTTGCACATTGTAAAAGTCTTAATGCACTTGATATGTCAAAAACAAGGTTGATGGAGATTCCTGAAAGTTGTTTTTCAGGTGAATCTGAGGTTATAGATAAAAACTCCGGTAAGCAAGGTTATCCCGATGATAATAATGATGTTAATCCTACAATCGAGACTATTTACTTGCCTGAAACCCTTAAAGAAATCGGTTACAGAGCATTTTACTTATGCGGAAGCATCAAAACAGCTACTTATGGAGATAAAGATGAGACTGCAGGTCTTTTTGAATGTCCTAACGGTTTAACCAAGATTGGAGAAGAAGCATTTTCAAAGTCAGGTCTTATAAATGTAAAACTTTCGGATACCGTAGCTGAAATGGGAAAACGTGTAATGGCCGAAAGTAAGAGTCTTAATCAGGTAGAACTTTCAACCGGTCTTGAAAAGATTCCTGATTATGGATTCTATGAGTGTGATAATCTTAAATATGTTGAAATGAAATATGGTTTAAAGGAAATCGGATCTTACGCTTTCCAGGCTGACTTTAGATATGTTCAAAAATATAACGGAACCGTAGGTGAGTTCCCTGCTACACTTGAAATTATCGGAGATTACGCTTTCAATAAGGATTATTCACTTTTGGATGAAGGTTTTTCTGATTTCTATGATCCTGATGATACCTCAAAAGTTTATGAAAGAGATGAAGTTAATGCAGAGAGACTTGTATTCCCGACTACCCTTAAAAAGATTGGTACTTTTGCTTTCTCTGAGTGTACACCTCAAAGAGAAAAGTATGATGAGGTAGAAGATGAAGGTCTTTATATATTGACTACCGATGAAACAAAGGGATATAAGAATGTACTTCCGGGTGATATTCCTATAAGAGATGCAGGACTTAGAAGAATTGATTTTTCATACGCAAAAAATCTTGAAACTATCGGTGCTTCTGCCTTTTCGAAAAACTCACTTGTAAGTGTGGATTTATCGCAGACTATTCTTTCGGCTGCAAGCAGAGATACATTTGCAGACAATTATTATCTTGAAACAGCAGTGCTTCCAAGTACTGTTCAGACTGTCGAGGATTTAACTTTCAATCAGACATGTTCTCTTAAGAGAGTTACGGTTCCTGCAAGTGCTACATTAAAAGAGAATTTTATCTATGCTTATTTTGATACAGGAAATACACCGACTATTTCATTATCTACACCAAATGAACCTGAGATTATTCAGATAGACAGAGATGTAGAAATATCAGTAGGTGTTATAGATCTCAGTCACATAAGCGGAGCGGTTTCATTTACGATAATTGATAATGAAACAAAACAGGAATATAAGCTTTCTTCGAATGGTGAAACTTCAGATGGTACAAAGGCTACACTTTATGAAGGTAATGAAGAATGTCCTGTTTCTTTGGCAGTAACATCAAGTAACGGTTATAAGGTTAAGATTACAGGTAAGAAAGCAGGTGATTATACATTAAATATTACTGCTGCATTCTTGTTTGATTATCTTAATGTATCTGCCGGAAAAATTGCATTTATAAATCAATCTATATCTATGAGCTATAAATTAAATATTACTGAGATAGCTCCGAATAGTATTACAATTACCGATGATAATATTATTGATACCGGCAAGAAAGATTTATATTTAGCTTACGATAATACATCAGCCACAAATGAGTATACTGTTTCGGCTCAGGTTGATCCTATGGATGTAAGTATTGATCCTACCTGGTCAGTTGACAGTACATCATTTGTACTTGGAGAATCAACATATGATCGTGAAACAGGTATAACAAGTATTAAAATTACTGCCTCAGGTTATGCTTCCGGAAAGCTTTCGGTAAGTTATAACGGTACCACAATGGATGTAGTTACACTTCATACCGTATCCAAGGCTAAGTCGATATCCTATACTATAGATTCTACCAACAGTGAAGCTCAATCCATAACAATGGCTAGAGGTTGGAAGGATAAGGTTGTTTGCGAAATTGAAACAGTTGATTCCGAGGCAGCGGCTCAGGATGCTATCCAGTATTCAACCAGCGATGAATCAGTGGTTACAATCAATGCTGAAACCGGTGAAATAGTTGCTGTCGGTGAAGGAGAAGCCACAATCACAATTAAGTCAATAACCGGTTCTATTGTTAAGAATATCAGTATTAAGGTTGAGACAGATTATACAGCAGAGGCTACAAGCGTTGTTATTGATGAAGATAATACACAATCATATGTAATTGTCGGAGGTACTATTGATTTAGTAGGTTCAGTATTGCCTAAGACTGTTTCTCAAAATCTCACTTGGGAATCTTCAGATGTTACAATAGCTACAATTACAGGAAATAAACTTACAGGTGTTAAGGCAGGTTCTGTTACTGTTACAGCATCATCCGGCGATAAGAAGGATACAATGACCATAAAAGTAGTAAATAAGGTGCCGGTCATGAGACTTCTTTCAAATCAGGTTTATGTAGCAAAGGATGGAACTACAACACTTTCATTTACAAATTCAGAAAAAGCTACAGAAGGTATATTTGTTGAAAGTACCGATTTCGGAGAAGAATTTGAAGTTAAGGTTGCCGATGAATCTGTTGTTAAGGGTGAAATTTCCGGTAAGGCAATTAAGTTTACCGGACTTAAGCAAGGAACTACTCAGGTAACCGTAACAGGTAAGGATAGCGGAGAGACTCTTACATTTAATCTCTCATGCTATACACCGCTTACAAAGCTTACACTCTCAGGTGCACAGGAAATTGCACAGGGAGGAACAGCTACATTAACAGTTACAAAGGAAGCTTCCGATTCATTAGAGCCTGTTACCTGGAAAACTTCTGATGAAAAAACAGCTACAGTAGATTCAAACGGTGTAGTTACTGCAGTCAAAGCAGGAAAAGTAACCATTACTGTTTCAGCAGCTTATACAAAGAGTGTTTCGGCTACTTATGAAATAGTTATAACTAATCCTGCAACAAAGGTAATAATTAAGACTAAGTCAGCAAATAACAGGAAGATATATCTTAAGAAGGGAGATTCAACAAGTATTAAAGCTCTTGTTTCTCCTGAGGACACAACAGATACAGTTACATACAAGTCAACAAAAGCTAAGGTTGCTGCAGTTGATGATAGTGGTAATATTACTACGAAGAGAGTTGGAAGGGCTGTAATTAAAGTAATTACAAGCTCAGGAAAGACAGCATCTGTTAATGTATTTGTAGTAAAGAGAGCTAAGAAAGCAAAGAAAGTAATTGTATCAAAACCAAGAGCAATTCAGGTCGGTAAGACTACTAAATTAACTGTAAAGGTTAAGGCGGCAAATGCTACCGGAAACCTTACATATACAAGTTCTGATTCAAGTAAGCTTACAGTTGATGAATATGGATATGTAACAGGTGTTGCAAAGGGCAAGGTTAAAGTTACTGTAGCAACAAGTACCGGAAGAAAAGGCGTTAGAGTAATTAACGTTAAATAATTATTAATTAACTAAGAGTTTCATATGTATTTGAATGGGATTTTAAGAAATTAGCTTTGAGAGGGATGCAAGTTAATTCATATATGATGAATTTTGCATTGTAAAAAGATAAACTTTTCGAGGCAAAGCAATATTAAAATCCCATGATATACATTGAATAATAACAATTTCACAATTATATGGAGGATTAATTATGTTAGTTTCAGCAAAGGAAATGCTTGAAAAGGCAGAAGCAGGACATTATGCAGTAGGTCAGTTTAATATCAATAACCTTGAGTGGACAAAGTAAATTCTTACAACTGCTCAAGAGCTTCAATCCCCTGTTATTCTTGGTGTATCTGAGGGTGCAGGAAAGTATATGTGTGGATATAAAACTGTAGTTGGCATGGTTAAAGGTATGATTGAGGAACTTAATATTACAGTTCCTGTAGCTCTTCACTTAGACCATGGTACATATGATGGAGCTGTAGCTTGTATTAAGGCCGGCTTCTCATCAGTTATGTTTGATGGTTCTTCACTTCCGCTTGAAGAGAATATTGAAAAGACAAAGATTCTTGTAGATGCATGTAATGTACTTGGAATCTCTCTTGAAGCTGAAGTTGGTTCAATCGGTGGAGAAGAAGATGGTGTTATCGGACAGGGTGAATGTGCAGATCCTCAGGAGTGTAAGATGGTTAACGATCTAGGTGTAACAATGCTTGCAGCAGGTATCGGTAATATTCATGGTGCTTATCCTGAGAACTGGGCAGGTTTAAGCTTTGAAACACTTGAAGGTATTCGTGCCGTAACAGGTCATACACCACTTGTACTTCACGGTGGTACAGGTATTCCTGCAGAGCAGGTTAAGAAGGCTATCTCAATGGGTGTTGCTAAGGTTAATGTAAATACTGAGTGTCAGTGGGCATTCCAGAAAGCTACCCGTGAATACATCGAAGCAGGAAAAGACTTAGAGGGTAAGGGATTTGACCCACGTAAGCTTCTCGCTCCCGGTGCTGCTGCTATTAAGGAAACTGTTAAGGAGAAGATGGAACTCTTCGGATCAGTTGGAAAAGCTTGATTATAGCATTTCGAAATTTAGACAGATGGCAGATATATTAATTTGCCATAGTCATTAAAGATACATAATTAATTAAGACAAATAATTATGTGGGAAGATCCGCAGCGTTTATACACTGCGGATTTTCCTTTAATTATATAATGTGTAGAAAAATTAAAGAATGAGAGGGGTTTAATTATGTTAAAAGGAATACCTGCAATATTATCACCGGAATTGTTAAAGGTGCTTTGTGAAATGGGTCATAGCGACAGATTGGTTATATCAGATGGAAACTTTCCGGCCGAATCTATGGGTAAAGATGCAATTGTAATCAGAATGGATGGTCATAGTGCTACAGATGTACTGGATGCCATTCTTCAGGTTTTTCCGCTGGATACATATGTTGAGAAGCCTGTTAATCTTATGGAGGTTATGCCGGGCGACAATGTAGAGACACCTATCTGGGATGAGTATAAGGAAATTATTTCCAAATATGATGACAGAGGGGCGGACGCAGTAGGAAACATAGAAAGATTTGCATTTTATGAGGAAGCTAAAAAAGTATATGCAATCGTAGCAACCGGAGAAAAAGCACTTTATGCAAATGTAATGCTTCAGAAGGGCGTAATTTAAAAGAGTTTATGCAATCACAGCAACCGGAGAAAAAGCGCTTTATGCAAATGTAATGCTTCAGAAGGGCGTAATCTAATGGTGTTTACGAGCCGGAAGCGAGGCGGACTAAAATATTCCGTTCTACTTAGAAAAAAGATATCATTAAAATTATAAGAGGTTTAATTACAGAGAGGATTCGTATGACAAAAAGAGAATTTTTGGATGGATTAACTGTTGCATTGTCCGGTAGAATCCCGGAGGATGAAATTAGGAAGCAAGTAGATTATTATAATGGCTATTTTGAATCAGCAGGCAAGACAGAAGCTGAGGTGGCTGAAGAGCTTGGCGAGCCGTCTATTATCGCCAGGACTGTTATAACCGGCTACGAAAATAACAAGGGAGCTATGGCTGATATTTATCAAAGAGAGGCCCGGGACGAGTATTCCAACAGACAAAAAAGCAAGGATAGAGCTTATGAGAGCTTCACAGGAGAGCCGGCCGGTGATGAGCCAAAAGGTGGTATAAAATCAATTCTGTTTCGCTTTTTCTTTGACAGACAATCTCTTAAGGTTTATGAAAAGGTTATTGCCGTTATTATTGTAGTTGTTGCAATAGCTGTTATATTAAGCATAGTTGCCGTAATTCTGGATTTTACATTTTCGGTATTGTTGCCTATAATTTTGGTATTACTTATCGTGGGCGTAATAATGTCCTTTATCAGCCGGAATTTCTGACGGTGCAGTTGAATTAATATCCAATGAGGATTTCGGTAAAACAATTAATACTCAATAAGAAATTCTGATGATACAATTAATTTGAGATCAGGTTTTTCGGAAAAGTGATTAATAAGCAATAAAAAATTCTGATGATGCAATTAATTTGAGATAAGGATTTCCGGTAAAATTATATGGAAGTATTTGTAAACAACGGGAGATGAAAATTAAGTGGATAATACGGATTCTTTAAAGGCAGAAGACATTAATGAAATGCCGGATATGCCTTTGGATTTTTTGAGCAAATTAAAGGAAAATTTTAATATTAAAGGTCAAAAGCCTGATGCCTATTCAGCCTTGACACTGGCTTATATAGGGGATGCATTTTATGATTTGGTTATCAGAACGCTTGTCATAGCCGAGAAAAACAGAAAGGTAAATGATTTGCATAAAACCACCAGCTCGATTGTAAATGCTAAAAGTCAGGCTGAACTGGTGACCATAATAATGAATTCTCTTACCGAAAAGGAAAGAGACATTTATCATAGAGGAAGAAATGCCAAATCGCCTACAATGGCTAAAAATGCTACCGTTCATGATTACAGAATCGCAACGGGATTTGAAGCGTTAATCGGTTATTTATATATGAATAATGAGGAAGATAGGGCAATTGAATTGATAAATAAGGGCCTAAAGAAAATGGGCTATTTCACTTAAGACATATATTATGTAAAATTGTTTTAATGCAGTAAGAGAAATTCTCCATCTCTAAGCCGTAAAGGTGTAGGGGGAATACAGGGAGGTTTCAATGTACGAAGAGCCCTGCATTATGAGCAAGTAGCAAAGCGGACTAAGGGATAACATTGACTGCAAGTTCGGAAAATATATCAAAATTAAGAGGTTATATATGAGTGATAAAAGTAGAGATACTAAGTCGAATAATAAAAACAGAAAAAAAGTAGGAAGTTCTTATAAGGCAAAAAAAGAATTAAAAAAAGCCGGTAATTTAAAGGATAAAATAATAGTTAGAAGTAATAAATATAATCAAAATGGAGATGATCAAAATCGGGATGATTTCAAAACAGATAAATCAACTCGTGATTATAATCAAAGAGAGAATTCGAAAGATTCTCCTTACAAAGAAAATTATATTGAGGGAAGGAATGCCTGTTTGGAAGCTTTTCGTTCAGGAAAGACAATAGATAAACTCTATGTTCTCGAGGGAGCGGGAGAGGGCAGTGTTCAAACGATTATCAAGGAAGCAAAGAAAGCTGATACTATCATAAATTTTGTAAAAAAGGAAAGGCTTGATTTGATTTCACAAACAGGTAAGCACCAGGGCGTAATCGCCGTAGCTGCAGCATATACCTATGCTGAAATTGAAGATATATTTGAGAATGCAAATAAAAAGAACGAGGATCCGTTTATAATACTTCTTGATCATATAGAGGACCCGCACAATCTCGGTTCCATAATAAGGACCGCAAATCTGGCCGGAGCGCACGGCGTTATAATACCTAAAAGACATGCCGTAGGGCTTACTCCGGTGGTTTCTAAAGCCTCGGCGGGTGCAATTAACTATACTCCGGTTGTAAAGGTTACAAATCTTTCCAGAACGATAGAGGAGTTAAAGGAAAGAGGAGTATGGTTTGTATGTGCTGATATGCTTGGAGAGACAATGTATGATTTAAATCTTACCGGTCCTATAGGACTAGTTATGGGAGCGGAAGGAAGCGGCGTTAGCAGGCTCGTAAGAGAGAAATGCGATATGACCGCAAAGATTCCTATGAAGGGTGATATAGAGTCATTAAATGTATCCGTAGCCTGTGGTGTTATGGCATTTGAAATCGTAAAACAAAGAATGAGTAAGTAAACAGTATGATAAATAATTCAAAATCAGGGATTTTAATGGATTATAGAAAAGCTGATATTCCTGTTCTTGAATAAATGTAAAAGGTAATTAAATAATTGTTAAACAATTAAATTTATAATAAAAAAGGAGAGCACGAATGCTCTCCTTTTGATTTTAAACCATCTCACGCTTGAGAAGGTAATAGTCTTAAATAAAAGATTATAATCAGGTAAACCACAAATTAAACCCGATACCTGAAAATATAATACAATAATCAGCCTTAAGCTAATTTGGTTCCACAGTTGCTACAGAATTTAGCTCCGTTTGTAGGTGTACCGCAATTTGGACAGAACTTAGGAACCGCTGCATTACCGCCTTGCTGTTGCATAGGCTGTTGTTGCATAGGCTGTTGTTGCATAGGTTGTTGCTGTTGCATTTGCTGTTGCTGGTTCATACCATTGTTCATACCCATGTTACCCATCATCTGGTTTGCCATACTCATGCCCATCATCATCTCAGCCATATTGCCCATTGTAGAATTACCGCCGCCAAGCTTTCCGTCAGCCATAGCATCAGTCATAGAAATAGTCTGATATCTGTTAACGTCGCCAACCATTGATTGAGCAGCATTCTTTGTAATCATCTTTTGAACTTCTTCAGGATAGTTGAAGTTCATAATGTTAAAGCCTGTGATTGAGATACCGTCAGGGCTTGTCTGCATATCCAAATCAGTTTTGATACCGTTGGAAATATCAAATGCATTAGCCTGAAGGTTAAACATATCTTTGCCTTCTTTGGAAATCCACTTCATAAGAAGCTGATCAAGCATAGAAGTTATACGAAGCTTAACATCATCTACTGTATATTCGGTCTTAACACCTGCAATCTTATCTATAAGAGTAATGTAATCGCTAACTTTGAAATTAGCAGTACCATTTGCACGGATAGGCATACCACCCGGAAGCTGAGGAGTAGGAATCATAATAGGTCCCTTGGTACCCCACTTGATAGTAAACTCCTTAGTATTAACGAAGAGAACTTCGGCTCTCATACCACTGTTAAATCCGAATTTAAAGCCTTTCAATGTAGAAAGGAAAGGAATGATCTGTGATTCGATGTCATACTCACCGTCATCCTTAAAGATACCTTCAATCTTACCATTATAAAGGAAGATAGCATCCTGTCCCGGTTTGATGATAAGTCTGGAACCCTTTTTGATTTCCTTGTTGGTCCATTTCCAAAAGATCATCTCCTCATTCCATTCTTCCCATTCGACAACATTAGCGAATTGTCCACTAAATAAACCCATATTTATCCTCATTTCTGTACTGTAAGTACGGTTATTTTTTAATAATTATTCACCTTCCTGAGCCATCTGAGCCTTAAGGGCAGCAAGCTCATCATCGATATCGGATGAAGCGGCAGGTGCGGTATCATACTTAGATTCAAGATCTGAAAGTGATGATTCCTGGTTAAGGGCATTGAGCTCTGACTTAGCATTAGCTTCATCAAGCATACGATTAGCCTTTGCTTCCATACGTGAGAATGCATCCATAGAGCTTGCAGCACTTGTTGTGCTTGAGGTCATAGAATTAATCTTCTCCTGAGTCTTAGCCATCTTAACCTTAGCCTTGATAGATGAACGTCTCTCTTCGAGATTCTGGATGTCCTTAGAAAGCTTCTGAGTCATCTGTTTCATCTTCTCTGAGTTAGCCTTGGCATTATCATAAAGTTGCTGTAAATCAGCCTGCTGCTCAGCAAGAGATGCCTTTTTCTGAAGGAACTGTTTAGCATCTTCATCATTTCCTGCAGTAACAGCTTTCTTAGCGTACTCTGTATACTTATTTATCTCAGCAGTGCAAGCGTCCAATTCTCTCTTTGTACGAGCTTCCTCAGCCATAACAGCTGCTGTCTCTGATTTAACCTTTCCTAAATCAGAATTGAGATTTCTTAAGCACTGATCGATCATCTTCTCAGGATCCTCAGCCTTATCCAAAAGTGCGTTAATGTTTGAAGACATAATGTCTTTGAAACGTGATAAAATTCCCATTTTTAATTTCCTCCATATCTTAATTCAATTTTTTGTCGATTCGAAAACACGAATACGAATTGCTACTTGTTTACAACTAATAGAAATTTTAACATTTTATGGACAAATGGTCAAGTAAAGGATGAAAATATTGGTAAACATTAATTGGTTATAAAAAATTACAAAATATTAAAAATAATTAAAAAAAAGCAACAAATGTGTTACGCATTTGTAACGCAGTAGGTGTTATACTGAGCTTGTAAGTTAAATAAAAACCACACTAACACCGTATCTTTTAAGGAGGATAAAAAAATGCCTAGTAAAATTGAAGTATTTAACAATTATTTAAACGAATTGAATGAATTGAAAGCTGTTAGAGATTTTGATGAATTAGCAGAAACTATCAAGAGTACTTTGGGAAAATTTGTCGGAAGAAAAGAAAGTGTAAAAAACAACAATGCTAAATATTTAGCAATTCGTGAATTTATTAATGGATTGAATGAATATGAACTTGATGAGCTCAGGAGAAGCTATTTTACTGCTACAGTTAATTCCATGGAAATACAGTTTCTTCCTGTAAAGAGTAATATGGATAACGGTGGATATTTTGAAGAAGAATGTAAAAGTACTTGGTTTGCTTATAAAGATTTTGCATCATTGCTTCCTGAAGAGTATCAAAAAAATGAGTCTGTATTTGAAGATAATATGTTCAGCGAACTTATTTTAGGGGGAGAATTAAGCAAAAAAAATCATGAATTGGTTTTGGAAGGAATTAAATATTTCGATCCTAAGCATGTGATAGGTGTAAAGCCGGTTGGTGAAGAATTTGAAGGTGAAACAGAAGAGGCTGAAAATGAACTTGTTAATGATATAGCAAAGGATTTTGCGAAAACTGACAAGACTTCAGAAAAGGTAGAAAATGTTCCTGCAAATGAGAAAGCAGAACCTGAAAAGGCTCCTGTAGATAAGGTGGCAGAACCTGAAAAGGCTCCTGCAGATAAGTTGGAAGAACCTGAAAAGGCTCCTGCAGATAAGGTGGAAGAGCCTAAAAAGGTTGAGAATATTGAGAAAAATAATGATACGAAAAAAGTAAATAAGCCGGCTGTATCATCCGATTTGGCCGAAGAGATTGTATTAGACTTTGACAAGGCAGATGCATTGAAAAATGATTTGGTAGAGGAGCTTGAACAATTTGCAGAGGGACTTGCTTCTACACAGAAAAATGCAAAGGCTAATTTTGTTGAAAAAGGAATGACCGAGGGTTCGGATGAATATAAACAAATGACAAAGTCTCTTATGAATACAATTAATAAATTAAAGAACCCAAATACAAGCTTTAAGGATGCGATGGAAAGTGTACATCAGCTGTGGTCGGATTCTTATGACTATCATCGTGCCAAGACCGGATTGTTCGGCGGTCCTCATTCAGATTCAGGTAAGTATAGATATAAGCTTGCGGGTGAAATCAGAGATTATGTTAAAAACTTCCAAAGTAAGTATAAAGGCTTGATTTTGGATGGTCTTAAGAAATCCAAAAATATTGAGGGTTATTCATTTGTAAAAAATGGTCCTATGAATCAGTTTGATGATATCAGAGAAAATGTAGCTAACAAAGCAGAAAACGAAAATTTGAAAAAAGGTTCAGAATATATTTCAAGTCAGGTTAATATTGCAACAAATAAGTATAAGCTTGAATATGAGAAAACAAGCTTGTTAAAGAGCCTTAGAGGGAAGAGTGAATTTGATTTAGAAAACTATTTAGGATTTAGTCCGGAGGATAATTTTGCAAATACAAAACAGCTTGCAACGAATTATCTCACAAAAAAGTATATCAATATTATCGCCGAAAAAAATGTTGATATTAAAACAATCAGAAGGTTAAAAGATGAAATAACTTCCGGAGAATTTGATAAGAAGGTAAAGAATATCAAGAATAATCCTGCATTTAAGGAAATGGTAAACAAAAATCCTGATAATTGGTATAATTCATGGTCTGCTACCGAAAAACGTATGGAAGATTTACAGAATAAAGCCGATTATAATATAATGAAGAAAAATTCATTCTTTAAGGGGCTTGATAACTATGTATTATTCCATACAAACCAGGATCGTTTTATCTTTGAAAGTGATAATCCTGATTTAATAAACAAACATCTACGTGAAGAGGCAAGAGAAATGAAGCTTCAAAATCCTGATCGCATTAGCAGAAATTTGGCAGAAATCATTGTTGATCAGATGATTGCAGATCCTGCAAATGAAAAGTTAAGATGTGCTATTTATAATGATGAAGTTAAGAAAGATTTAGTGATTCATACAACCAACTATATTGATAATAAGGATGTGATTCCTTTTATCAGCAACAACGTAGAGGACTACAAACCTGTAGTGCAAAAGCTCTTGAAGGATAGTGGCGTTAAGAAGGAAATTATGAAGAGCTATTCTGAAAAGATGAAAGTTAAGGAAAATGAGGCAGTATTGTCACACAATGTAAGCAAAGGAATGAGTAAATAAATTGAGACAGCATTGTCACATAATGTAAGTAAAGGAATGAGTAGATAAATGAGACAGTAATAAAATCTAAAAAAAAGGTATGTAAATCTCATTTTTAAATAGTAGAAAGAGCTGTGGTTTTTTGAATCATAGCTCTTTTTATTTTGCTTGAAAGTATAATAAAATGAATTTAAAATTTTGTCAGGCGACAAATATATTTTGGATGAAAAAAGTTTTTTTTCAGGCGACAAATATATTTTGGGTGAAAAAGTTTTTTGTCAGGCGACAAATATATTTTGGGTGAAAAAAGTTTTTTGTCAGGCGACAAATATATTTTGGGTGAAAATTTTTTTTCGGACGAAAATATAAAAGTAGAAGAATGTATCTTAATTTGTTATAATATGTGTGTTAATCGGCTTTATAAGAATTAGATTTGAAAATGCAATATTTAAACTGAATTGAGACC